>VGTW01000013.1 GCA_016874555.1 Gammaproteobacteria bacterium
TCGGCGAGGACGCTGCGCTGATGTGCGGCCTCTCCGGTTTCTTTGGCTTTGGTTCGCTCGGCTCATCGGCTGCGGCGCGCACAGTGCTCGAGGCGATGACAACTGCCATCATCCGCCGCGGTCCCGACTCTGCGGGGCATTGGCTCGATGACAACAGCGGCATCGCGCTCGGGCATCGGCGTCTCGCCATCCTCGATCTCACCGAATCCGGCGCGCAGCCGATGCACTCGGCCTGCCAGCGGTTCGTCATCGCCTTTAATGGCGAGATCTACAACCACCTTGACTTGCGCAAGGCGCTCGAGCGCGACTCCGCGGCGCCGTCCTGGCGGGGCCACTCCGATACCGAGACCTTGCTCGCCGGGTTTGCGCATTGGGGTATTCGCGGCACCGTCGAGCGCGCGGTGGGCATGTTTGCTTTCGCTGCGTGGGATCGTCGTGATCGTGTTCTGACGCTCGGTCGCGATCGGCTCGGTGAGAAGCCACTCTATTACGGTTTTCAGGGACAGGGTGCGGCACGCACCTTCCTCTTTGGGTCCGAGCTCAAGGCGCTGGCGCGGCATCCGGCCTTCGAGCGACGGCTGAATCTTTCTGCGCTGCATTTGCTGATGCGGCACAACTACGTGCCCGATCCGTTCTCGATCTACGAGGGCATCGCCAAACTGCCCCCGGGGTCGCTGCTCACCGTGCCGCTCGGCAGTTCAACACCCACCATCGAGCACTACTGGTCGCTGGCCGCGGTAGCGGAGCAGGGTTTGCGTACGCCGCTCGCTCTGTCGGCCGCCGAGGCCGAACACGAGCTCGCGGCACTGCTTTCGCAGACGGTGCGTGGGCAGATGCTCGCCGATGTGCCGCTCGGGGCGTTTTTGTCTGGGGGGGTTGATTCGTCGACCATCGTCGCGCTGATGCAGGCGCAGTCGTCGCGTCCGGTCAAAACATTCACCATCGGCTTCGATGAGGCGGGCTTCGATGAGTCGCCGCATGCAGAGGCTGTGGCGCGACACCTCGGCACCGAACACACGACGCTCAAGCTCAGCGGGCAGCAGGCGCGCGAGGTGATCCCTCAACTTCCGCAGCTTTACTGCGAGCCGTTCTCCGACTCTTCGCAGATCCCGACGTTTCTGGTCGCTCAGCTTGCCCGTCAGCACGTCACGGTCGCGCTCTCTGGTGATGCGGGCGATGAGCTCTTTGGCGGCTATAACCGCTATCTCGTCACGCATGATCTTTGGCGAGGTCTCTCAAAACTACCCATACCGCTGCGCAAGCTGCTGGCCAAGGGGCTCGATACCCTGCCACCGCAGCGCTGGAATTCATTGATCACGCCGCTCTCGGGCTTGCTGCCAAAGTCCCTGCGCTTCAGCGACCCGGGTCAAAAAATCCGCAAGGCCTCGAGCGTGCTCTCGGCGGCGAGTGTCGATGAACTCTATCGCGGCGTGGTGTCGCATTGGGATCCGGCGAGCCTGTTGCGTCGGGGTGCCGAGCCCGCGACCTTGCTGAGCGGAAATCGTCCCGCGCTCGCTGGGCTCGGCGATATCGAACGCATGATGGCGCTCGATGCGCTGACGTATTTGCCCGGTGACATCCTCGTCAAAGTCGATCGCGCAGCGATGGGTATCTCGCTCGAGACGCGCGTGCCGCTGCTCGATCATCGTGTGGTGGAGTGGGCGTGGCGTTTACCGCTCTCGCTCAAGATTCGCGAGGGGCAGGGCAAGTGGTTGCTGCGGCAGGTGCTCTATCGTCATGTCCCGCGCGCACTCACCGAGCGACCGAAGGCTGGGTTTGCGATCCCGATCGACGCCTGGTTGCGCGGGCCGCTGCGCGAATGGGCGGAAGGCTTGCTCGCCGAATCGCGGCTTTCGAGGCAAGATATCTTTGACACCGCGCTCGTGCGGCGTTGCTGGCAAGAGCACCTATCGCAACGCGGCAACTGGGCGTATCACCTTTGGGACGTGCTGATGTTCCAGGCGTGGATGGACGAGCATCGCCCGTCGATTTGAAGCGGCTCTTTCGCACGCCGTAATCGATGATGCGCCCTATTGCCGCGTCGGCCGACTCGCAAGCAGGGTACGCTGATACACATCCACGGTGCGCGCGTTGACGCTGCGATCGTCGAACTCGGCAGTCGCGCGCCGACGTGCCGCTTCGCCTTGGCGGCGACGCAGCGCAGGATCATCGCCAAGCAGGGTGATGGCGCGAGCGAGCGCCGCGCCATCGCGCGCTGGGATCAACACACCTTCGACCCCATCGGTGATGACCTCGCGGCAGCCCGGGACATCCGTCGTGATCAAGGGCAAGCCGCAAGCGGCGGCCTCGATCAGTGTCTTGGGCAGACCTTCGCGATAGCTCGGCAGCGCCACGATGTCGATGGTGCGAAAGAGCGCGGGCATGTCATCGACGTGCCCGAGCCACGTGACCAGCCCTGCGGCCACCCAGCCGCGGACATCCGCCTCGGGGACTGCGGCGGGGTTGCCGGCATCCGGCGTGCCTGCGAGTAGCAGTTCGAAATCCTTGCCGGCGGTACGGAGCATGAGCGCGGCTTCGATGAACTCGGCAATACCTTTGTCCCAGAGCAAACGGGCGGCAAGCAGCACACGAACGCGCGCATGACCGCGGCTAGCGAGCTCTTCGGGCGTCAAGGGTTGAAATCTTTGCAGATCGACGCCCGAACCAGCGATGAGCGTGGTGCGCTCCGCGGAGAGACCGATGGTGTCGATAAAGAAGGCGCGATCGTCACGGTTTTGCAGAATGATGTTCGAGCCTGCACCGCTCAATGAAAAACGAAACAGCGCCTTGACGAGCGGGCGCAGCAAGCGCGCCGAAAGATCATCGCTCGAAAAGACGTAGCCCATCCCGGTGACCGAGTTCACACGAACTGGCAAGGCGCTACGTACTGCGGCGAGCCGCCCCGCGAGGCTTGCATAGACCACGCATTTGATGGTGAAGCCGTGCACGACTTCGATGCGCTCGCGGCGCAAGAGCCGATAAAGCCAAATCACCAGGCGCAACTCGCGCAGCGGGTTCAGGCTGCGGCGGCCCATCGGTGCAACATAACAACGAAAACCGAGTTCTTCGAGCTTGCGGATATAGGGTCCATCGGGCGCACAAAGAATGACTTCGTGATCCTCTTCGCGCAGCCGTTGCGCGAGCGAGCGACGAAAGTTGTAGAGATACCATTCGGTGTTCGCGAACAGCAGCACGCGCATGCGCTGCACGCGACCATCCTCGCCGAATCGACTCGCGAGGGCGTCTTGTCCAAGGACGCTAGTGCGCCATTTGACGACGATCCGAAAGAGCAGGCGCAGCCACGAAGTGCTCACCCCGTGTCGCTGACAAGAGCGATGCAGTTCGAAGGTGGTGCTGATCGGCACCCACCAGCGTCGATTGCTGAGTCCTCCGAGCGGCATGCGCACCAACACTTCGGGGATGTAGCGGAAGGGCACCTTACCCACGCCGATAGTGCGCACGAAAAACTCGAAGTCCCCGGCGACCCGAAAGCTCGGGTCATAGCCACCGAATTGCTCGTACACGGTGCGGCGTACCGCGAGCGTCGGATGCGCCGGCATCAAGCCACGCGCGAAATCATCGCTGCTGAAGCCGGGAGTGGCGTAATGACGATAGACCCGGCCGAAGTCGTCAGGGTCGGTCATCACGAGTTCGGCGAATACCATGCCGAGCTCAGGATCTGCGAATTCTCGGGCGATCCGCGAGATGACTGAGGTGTGCTGGTACACATCGCCCGCATGCAGGCACAGCACCACATCGCCAGTGGCGAGCGCGATACCTCGATTCAGGGCCTCATAGACGCCCGAGTCGCGCTCCGAGACCACCCGCGAGACCCGCGCGCCCTCGCGCTGCACCACCTCCAGGGTGTCGTCCGAGGAGGCGCCATCGACGATGATGTGCTCGATATCGGGGTAGTCCTGCTCGCGCACGGACCGCAGGGTGTTGCCGATGACCCCCGACCCATTGAGCACCGCCGTGATGATGCTGATTTTCATGACGTCACATGGTATCTCGCGCGTTCCGAACGGGTTAGAATTTAGAGCGTTTGGGTATCAGGGTTGCCGCGTGAAGACTGCGTTAATCACGGGAGTCACGGGTCAGGATGGCGCCTACCTCGCCGATTGGCTGCTTGGCCAAGGGTATTCGGTGCACGGCATCAAGCGTCGCTCATCGCTCTTCAACACCTCACGGATCGACCATCTCTATGAGGATCCGCACACCCCAGATCGTCGGCTCAACCTGCATTACGGCGATGTGACCGATGCGACCAACCTCGCCAAACTCGTTGAGCAAATCGCGCCTGACGAGCTCTATAACCTCGCGGCGCAGAGTCATGTCGCCGTGTCCTTCGAGATGCCGGAGTACACCGCCAACGCCGATGCGGTCGGCGCGCTTCGTCTGCTCGAAGCCATCCGCAGCGTAGGTCTCGAGCGCAAGACGAGGTTTTATCAGGCCTCGACCTCCGAGATGTTCGGCAAGGCCGAACAGACCCCGCAATCAGAGACGACCCCGTTCCATCCGCGATCGCCCTACGGGGTCGCCAAGCTCTACGCGCACTGGATCACGGTCAATTATCGCGAGGCGTACGGGCTCTATGCCTGCAGCGGAATTTTGTTCAACCACGAATCACCGCTGCGCGGCGAAACCTTTGTCAGCCGCAAGATCACCCGTGGTTTGGCGCGGATCCGCGAAGGTCTCGATGAGTGTCTTTTTTTGGGAAAGCTCGATGCGCTGCGCGACTGGGGTCATGCACGCGATTACGTGCGGGCGCAGTGGCTCATGTTGCAGCAACCCAGCCCCGACGATTTCGTGATCGCCACCGGGCAACAACGATCGGTGCGCGACTTTGCCACGATCGCGGCGTCCAAGCTCGGTATCGAACTCGTGTGGCGCGGTTCGGGTCTCGAAGAAACGGGCGTCGAGCGCGGCAGCGGCCGTGTTTTGGTGCGGGTAGATCCGCGCTATTTCAGGCCCGCTGAAGTCGACTCCTTGCTCGGCGATGCCTCCAAGGCGCGTCGTCAATTAGGCTGGGAGCCAAGCATCTCCTTCGAAGAGCTGGTCGGCGAGATGGTCGAGGCGGATCTCGAACTCGCGCGGCGCGATGCACTGGTCAAGCGCAAAGGCTTCAAAGTATTCAGTCGACATGAGTGATTCTTTGACTGTCGAGTCGACCGGGCGCGTCTATGTCGCAGGCCACACAGGGCTCGTCGGACAAGCGCTGGTGCGTCGCCTGCGTCCGGAGGTTGGTGATCGTCTGCTGTTGCGTTCGCGCGCCGAACTCGATCTCACCGATCGGCGGGCCGTGCAGGCTTTTTTCGAGGAGTTTCGTCCGACGCAGGTTTATCTTGCGGCGGCGCGGGTGGGTGGCATCAAGGACAACAGCGAGCACCCGGCTGATTTCATTCGCGAAAATCTGTTGATCGAAACCAGCGTCATCGATGCCGCATGGCGCAGCGGCGTCCAGAAGCTGCTTTTCCTCGGTTCGAGTTGCATCTATCCGCGCAATGCACCCCAGCCCATTCGTCCCGAGTATCTGCTGTCCTCGCCGCTCGAGCCCACCAATCAGGCCTATGCCCTCGCAAAAATCGCCGGCATCGAGATGTGTCGCGCGTACCGACGGCAGTATGGGTTCAACGCCATTGCCGCCATGCCGACCAATCTCTATGGCCCCGGCGACAACTTCGGCTCCGACAACTCGCATGTCGTTCCGGGCTTGATGCGTCGCATGGCGGCCGCCGTGGCGGCGGGCGACCCTGAGGTGTCGGTTTGGGGGTCGGGAACGCCTCGGCGCGAACTCATGTTCGTTGATGACCTGGCCGATGCGCTCGTGTTCCTGATGCGGGATTACGAGGCGGAGGAGCCAATCAATGTCGGCACGGGCGAGGATCACTCCATCGCCGAGATCGCCCGTCTGATTGCTGAGGTGGCGGGGTTTGGGGGTACACTAGCGTTCGATACGTCATATCCCGACGGCACCCCGCGAAAGCTGCTCGATGTGTCGGTGCTGCGGTCGATGGGCTGGCGCCACGGCACAACCCTCGAAGAGGGGCTGCGGCGAACTTGGTCGTCATACAAAAAACTTTCTCACCTCCGGTGATCGAGTGAGAGCTCACCCCCAATGAAGATCTCCGTTTTTGGCTCGGGATATGTGGGGCTCGTCTCCGGTGCTTGTTTCGCCGAGAACGGGAACGACGTCGTCTGTCTCGATGTCGACGCGGAAAAGATCGCCCGGTTGCGCGATGGCGAGATCCCGTTTCACGAACCAGGTCTTGATGTCATCGTGCGACGCAATGTTCGCGCCGGTCGACTGCGCTTTTCAACAGATGCGCGTGAGGCGGTTCAACACGGAGTCGTGCTGCTGATAGCCGTCGGCACGCCTGCGGACGAGGACGGCTCAGCCGACCTCAGCCATATTCTTTCTGTGGCTCGGATCATTGGTGAGCATATCGATGATTATCGGGTCGTGGTTGACAAATCGACGGTTCCGGTCGGTACGGGCGACAAGGTTGAAAAGGTGCTGCGGGATACCCTGGCTCTTCGGGCTGTGTCGATCGACTTCGATGTTGTGGCCAACCCCGAGTTTCTCAAAGAGGGCGCAGCGGTTGCCGACTTCATGAAGCCCGATCGTGTGATTGTCGGCTCCGACTCGCCACGTGCTATCGATTATTTGCGTATGCTTTACGAGCCCTTTACGCGGAGTCGCGAGCGCTTGCTGGTGATGGATCGTCGCTCAGCCGAGCTCACGAAGTACGCAGCGAACGCGATGCTCGCCGCCAAGATTTCCTTCATCAACGAATTGGCGGGTCTCGCCGAACGCATGGGTGCCGATATCGAAAAAGTCCGGCAAGGTATCGGTTCTGACCCTCGCATCGGCTACCACTTCATCTACCCGGGTGCCGGATACGGCGGATCGTGTTTTCCGAAAGACGTCAAAGCGCTTGTTCGAACTGCGGAGGAAGCGGGTATGGCACCGCTTCTGCTTACAGCCATCGAGCGCGTGAACGAGCGCCAGAAGACATTGCTACTGCGAAAACTTCGACGTTACTTCGTCGATTTGCTCGGGCGTCGAATAGCGGTCTGGGGTTTGGCGTTCAAGCCGAATACCGATGACATGCGCGAAGCGCCGAGTCGCGTGCTCATAGAGGGAGTGTTGGCGGCGGGGGCGACGGTATGCGCGTACGATCCGATAGCGATGGACGTTGCCAGACGAGTCTTCGCCGCGTCGGCGGGATTGCGGTTTTCCGATAATTCGATGGATGCACTTGAAGGCGCCGACGCCCTGGTTATCGTTACTGAGTGGCAGGAGTTTCGCAGCCCGGATTTCGATTTGATCAAGTCCCGAATGAAAGAGCCAGTTATCTTTGACGGTCGAAACCTGTATGACCCGGCTACCCTCGAGGCAGCAGGGATTAAGTATTTCGCCGTCGGTCGTGGCCGTCCGCTGGCTCTTGATGCAGACGCGCCCGCATGTTGATACCAGTACTATTTTCTTGTGGTTTAAACGGTGCGTTGCGGTTACGGGAGTTTATAATCACGCTTCATCCATTTAGGAACTCATCAGGATGATTCGCGACAAAAGCCTGCCATCAATCCGAACGCGGCAGAGGCCCCCCCTCCTCGGGTTTACTCTGATCGAACTTCTCATCGTGATCGTCATTCTCGGCTTGCTGCTCTCCCTTGTGGCGCCGACGATGTTTTCGAAGGTGGGGTCGGCCCAGCGGAAAACCGCTCTGGCGCAGATGCAAATGCTGGCTACGGCGCTAGATACTTACCGCCTCGATGTGGGCGATTTCCCGCAGTCGTTGGGGCAGTTGCGCAGTGATCAAGCGCCGGGTTGGGACGGTCCATATCTGCCGCGCGAGATTCCCATGGACCCATGGGGTAACCCATACATCTACTCTAACCAGACCAAGGACCCGGGCACACCGTACACCCTCCTCAGCTACGGTAAGGATGGGCGCCAAGGGGGTACGGACGACGCCGAAGACGTGGTCTTTCAATGATCGGTTTTTCGACGTTGTTAATCGACTGCGGGGTCCAACAGGGGGATTTGGACAAGGCCCAAGCCTATCAATCCAAATACGGTGGTAGGCTCGAGCAAATCCTGGTCAACATGGGTGGACTCGCCTCCGAGAGTCTGCCCGGCATCTACGCGCGACTGCTTGGCCACTCGGTTTTGGTTGCTGCAGACGTACTTCGTTGGCAGCCGCCCGACTCCATCGACGAATTCCCTCTTGAGTTCCTTGTCGATCGTGGCTGGTTACCTTACGCGGTAGAGCCTACACGTCGTACCAGTTTTGTCACTCGAGCACCGCTTGATCTGGAAGTCAACGACTGGTTGCGCGAACGGGGTGGCGAATTCGAGCTCTTGCTTGTTAGTGAAGAGACCTTCGGCACCATGCGCAGCCGGCTTGGCAGATTTCAGAACGTGCGGTCGGAGAGCGGTATGAACTCGGTCGAGGAGGGCCGCCTGCGCGAGCTCGCCAGCGAAGCACCGACCGTCAATCTGCTTAACTCGCTGTTGGCAAGAGCCTTACGTCAAGGCGCCTCCGATTTGCACTTCGAGCCGCAGGGTGGGCCGGCGCGTGTTCGATTCCGTATCGACGGCGTCTTGCACGAAGTCGACACCGTACCGAGCAGCATGGTGCTGCCAATAATCACGCGATTGAAGATTCTTGCTGGCATGGATATCGGCGAGCGTCGTCGACCTCAGGACGGCAAGATCGAGTTTCGTGTGGCGGGCGAGGACATCGACATCCGCGCCTCCGTGCTGCCGGTTTCAGATGGTGAAAGCGCTGTGTTGCGCTTCCTTCGCAAGTCGGCGCTGGTCTACGACATGAAAGAGCTCGGTTTGTCGGAAGACATCGAGCAGCTCGTCATCCAGGATCTGGCGGTCACGTCGGGGGTTATCCTTCTGACCGGGCCGACAGGGTCTGGTAAAACCACAACGCTATACACATTCCTGAGTCGCCTCAATCGGCCCGAGGTCAAGATCATCACTCTTGAAGATCCGATCGAGTACCAGTTGGCCGGTATCAATCAGGTTCAGGTGCAACCAGCGATCGGTTTTCACTTCGCCAATGGGCTTCGCAGCATAGTGCGTCAGGACCCAGACATCATCATGGTGGGTGAAATTCGTGACAAGGAAACGGCTGGGGTCGCGATGCAATCGGCGCTGACCGGACACCTAGTGTTTTCGACGGTCCACACGAATGACACGCCCAGTGCTTATACGCGCTTGCTCGACCTAGGCGTCGAAGAGTTTTTGCTCAATGCCGCCTTGCGATCCATTATTGGTCAGCGTCTCGCGCGCCGCTTGTGCGTGCATTGCGCCACGCCACACCCTGAGTCGAGCGTCTTGATTGCAGATCTCAACTTGCAGCCCTTGGCTGATCGTCTGGGTATTCGTGAATCACGCTTGCTTCAGGCCAAAGGGTGCGAGGCCTGCGCCCACACGGGCTACAAGGGTCGAGTCGCGGTGGCCGAGTACCTGCGCTGCGACGAACACATCCGCGCGTTGCCGAAGGGCGCGGATTTTCTGGGTGCTGCCCGCGCCCATGCTCATTCGCAAGGTTGGCGAACGCTGCTCGAGGATGGTTTTGCCAAGGCGCTGCGGGGCGTAACTACCGTGGCTGAAGTGCTGCGAGTCGCGGGCTGATGCCGGAGTTTCGCTACGAGGGGTTCGATGAATCGGGCGGTCGGGTGGCTGGCACCATCGATGCAGCTGATGCCGACGCCGCAGCGAGAGAGTTGCGTGGCCGCGGATTTTTGCTGAGCGAAGTCGCCGAAAAAGGCACGGCACTGGATTGGCGTTCATTGCTCGGCTTGGGCGAGGCCAAGGTCGGGTTGGCTGATCTTGAGTTTTTTACCGCCGAGCTCAGTTTGTTGCTCGAAAGCGGTGTTCGCATTGATCGTGCCATCGGCATACTGCAGCGAGCAGGCAAGGGCGGTGCGATGTCGAGACTCCTTAACGCACTAGCAGCCGATATCAAGCAGGGCAAGCAGCTATCGCAGGCTGCAGCCGTCCATCCGGACGTATTTGATCGACTGTACGTCAACCTTGTGGCACTCGGTGAGGCGGGTGGCCGACTGCCTGAAGTCTTCAAGGGTCTTGCGGAAGATCTGCGTTTTCAACGCGAGCTGCGTCAGAAAGTACTCTCGGCAGCCACCTATCCATTAGTCGTCGCGGGTGTGTGCGTGTTGGCGCTGGTGTTCATCTTCAACTTCGTTGTACCGAATCTGAAAACCTTGTTTTCCGACGCCACTGAACTGCCGTGGTACACCGCCTTGCTCTTGAGCTCTAGCGAGTTCATGCAGCAGTGGCAGTGGTTGGTGTTCGGCGTGCTCGCCGCGGGCGGTGTTTTTCTTTGGCAGAAGCGTAATTCACCCGCGGTGCGTGAGCTGGTCGATCGACTGCTGCTTGATATGCCGGGGCTGCGCGACGCGACGGCCATGGTCGAGCGCATCCGCTTTTGCAGTGGTCTTGGGCTGATGCTGGAGGCGGGCTTGCCGGTCGATCGTGCCTTGACGTTGGCGACCGGCAATATTCGACACGGCGTGCTGCGTCGCGAGGTGTCCGTGGCGGTCGAAAAGATAAAGCGCGGCGAGCAACTCTCTCGTGTGCTACGCCAGACCCGTATTTTCCCCGACTACTTCGCTTCCTTGCTGGAAGTGGGCGAGGAAGGCGGTGAGCTAGCGCGGGTCTTCAATGAGATTGCACGCCGGAGTCGTGACGGCTTCTCGGCTTGGGCGCTGCGGCTGACGACATTGCTCGAACCGTTGCTGATTCTTCTCATGGGGTTGATCGTAGGTGGCGTGGTCGTCGTGATGATGCTGAGCATTACTTCGGTCGCTGATATCGGCGTCTAATGAAAATCCTGCTTGTCCACAACTACTACCGCGGTAAATCGCCGGGCGGTGAGGACGTTGTCGTCAATTCCGAATGCGACCTGTTGCGCTCAGCTGGCTACGAAGTGCAAACCTATACCCGTAGTAACGACGAGATGGACGAGAACAGTTGGCTTGATCGCCTACGGGTGGTCGCCTCTCTCAATGGCTTCAACTCCAGCCATCGTGATCTGATGAGCTTGGTTCAGGCGCAGCGCCCCGATATCGTGCACGTCCACAATACTTTCCCGCTGGTGGGTGAGGCGTTGTTCGATCTTTGTCGGCAGCTCAGCATTCCAACCGTGCAGACTATCCACAGTTTCCGCCCCTCATGCCTCGCGGCAACACACTATCGCGACGGCGCCATCTGCGAGCAATGCAGCCCGGGCCGTTACGCTCCCGGTGTAAGGTTCGCTTGCTACCGAGGCTCATGGCTGGCCTCGCAGGTCGTGGCTCGGGCGCAGGCTTCGAGCGCTCGACGTCATCGCGATGGACGCGGCGCAGATCGGTATGTGCTGCTCAGCGACTTCGCAGCGGCTCGCCTCGCAGGTACGGCATTTCCGGTCGACCGGGTCAGAGTGCGCCCCAATTTTGTCACCATTCCACCCGGCACCGAGCCCGCTTCAGGTGTGTCGGTATCTCGGGCGGGGCGATATGCTGTCTTCGCGGGCAGGATCGCCCGCGAGAAGGGCGTTAGAACGCTTATAGGGGCCTGGGAGGGTTTGCGTGACATGCCCTTGCGGATCATCGGTGACGGCCCCGCAATGGCCGAGATTCGCGCCGAAGCAACCCGACGACAGCTGCCGATCGAGTTCATGGGGTTTCAGTCGCGGGCGTCCTCGCTGACGATCGTGCGCGAGGCTGCGCTGCAGGTCGTGCCCTCGGAGTGGTTCGAAGGCATGCCCCTGGTGATTCTCGAGGCGTGGGCGCTCGGGGTTCCCTTGGTGGTCTCGCGTGTTGGTGGTTGCGCGGAGTTGATCGGTTGCGATGAACGGGGGCTCGGGTTCAGGGCGGGCGATGAGGCTGATCTCGTCGGCCAAGTTCGGCGACTGTGGGCCGATGAGTCAAAGGCTCGGCAGCTGGCGGTAGCCGGTCAAGCGCGTTACCTGGAGCGCCACACACCGGATCGTGGTCTCGCAAGTCTGCTCGCCATCTATCAAGAGATAATCTCGCGCCATGCGGCCTAAAGCAGGTTATGCCCAGCGCGGCATGACGCTGATCGAGCTTTTGATCGTGCTGACGATTGCCGGGCTTTTGGCCTCGCTGGTGGCGCCTTACGGCGGTCGCGCCCTCGACAGCGCGCGCGCTCAGGAAGAATGGATGACGATGACCCGCATGATCCGCGGCATCTCGTTTCGCGCTTATTCAGAGGGCGCGGACTATCAAGTTCATGTCCGTGGCACCGAGATGGCCTGGTCACGCGGCAAGGAACAAGTGGGCACCCGCAGCTTCGAGTTTCTGTTTTTTGAGCCCGAACAGCGCGTGATCATCAATCGCAACGGCATTGCTGATCGCACCGAGTTATCGGTGTTGCACCGCGGCCGGGCCCGAAAAGTGGCGCTGAATTCCGGTCTTACCGGCGAGGTTGTTCAGCGTTGAGATCGGTTGCGGGTTGACTGGGATTTTTCTGAGGCTCGAGCTGTAGAAACTGCAATGCGTTCTCCAAATTGCCCCGGACCTCATCCCACTGATCGGGTGAGTCGATCACTTTTGGTGTGATCAGCAACACCAGTTCGGTTTTCTCGCGTTTCTTGGAGTCAGACCGAAAGGCTGCGCCAAGTACCGGCACGCGGCTGAGAACCGGAATGTTCGACGAGCTGGTCGAGCCCGACTCTGAAATGAGACCCGCTAGCATGATGCTCTGACCCGATTTCGCAGCGACCTCGGTCGTGACCTGGCGATCAAAGAAAATCGGTGCACCCGCCACCTCGGAAGCACCATCGACCGTGTTGGAGATCTGCTGCGAGATCTCCATCACGACCAGACCCTGAGCGTTGATGGTGGGAGTGATGTCGAGTGTCAGACCCGTCTTGCGATAAAGCACCGTGGTGATGGCTCGGTCGCTTGCCAAAGGGTCGGTTGCCGTGGCACCGACTGTCGGAATGTCATTTCCTACCTTGATGCTCGCCTTGACGCCATCACGTACCAGCAACATCGGGTTCGAAAGAATATTGACCCGACTGTCGCCGCCGCGCAGACGCAGTCTCACAGCATCGGTGATGCTGGAAACATAGTTCAGCGTCAAACCGCCGCCTGGCAAACCTAGGCTCGTACTGCCCGACGTGCGTGAGTTGGCATCGGTAAAGGCGAACTCGACACCGTAGGCAAATTCCCCGGTCAGTGTGACTTCGGCTATCGTTGCCTCGAGCAGAATTTGCTTGGGCGGAATATCGAGGCGGCGAATCATCGGTAACAGCGCCTCGTAACGCAACCCGGTGGTCAGGAAGATGAGTGAGTTCGAACGCTGGTCGATCGAGAGAGTGATCTCTTGCCCCTGAATGGCTGTGGGGCCGGTCGATGATCCGCCGGTCGCAACGCCCGTATCGCGGCGCAGCGCATTGTCCTGAGAGATGGGTGCGGCGCCCGGGCCGATGGCCGAGCGGGTATCACGCGAGAGATTGCCCACAGCCGCAACCGGTCCGCCAATCAAGGGGGCGAGCGATTCGCCAAGATCGGTGGCCCGCGCATAGCGTGGCTGGTAGATGAAATAGCGTAGCGAAGGACCGCGGTTGGGTCGGTCGATCTGCGCTGCCCAAAACTCGACGCGATCAAGTAGTTCGGCTGTATTGGCGAACACTGCCACAGCCCCCAACTGCTCGAGGGGCACGAAGGCGATATCGACCACGTCGGCTCGGCCCACACCGGTGCGCACGCCTTCGTTGTCCAGCAGTTGCGAGACTTGTTCGGTGAACTCGCGACTGCTGACGTAGGTGAGATTGATGATGCCGAGACGACTTGAACGGACGGTCGGCTGGTCGAGCAGACGCACGATATCAAGCGCTTTCAAGATGGCCGGGCGGGTGCCGGTGACAAACAGGGCCCCTTGACGCGAATCGGGTTGGGTCGTGACTTCAGCGAGTTGACCGGCCAGCCGTTCGAGAGCGGTATTGTTGCCATAGCGCAGCGGCACGACTTGCAGGATACGACCTGGTACGTCTGGAACATCCTGCGGGTTACGTCCAAAGCCGAGCGGGATCGAGCTCGAGCCCGCGCCCTCGGCCGGACTGATGAAAAACACGCCATCTTTCGAGGTCAGATTAAGGCCAAGGCTCGTCAGCACATCGCGCGACAGGGCAAAGAGGCGCCGACTCGTCAGTTTGCCTTGGGCATTGAGCGTGACGGGTTGTTCGAGGTTCTGGACCGTGGGCGCTACCACGTAGTTGATCTTGAGCAACTCACCAAACACCTGGCTCAGAAACTCGCGCAGCGGCAAGCCTTCAGCGGCCACGGTCAGCGCATCGTTATTCTTGAACTGGTCCGAGTAGTCAGGCTTTTCCGGTAATTCCACAACGCGCGTGGGGCTTTGCAGTCGCTCGATCTGCGGCCGTTCGCCGTTGTCAGTGGCGGCCTCTTCCCGGGCGGCAGAAACAGCCTCAGGCGGGTTCTCGCCCGTCGGGCTTGCTGCTGGCAAATTGGGTGTAGCCACGCGGGCCGCCGGCACGTTGTAGCGCGGTGCGGCGCAGCCGGCTAGAAAGAGGCCAGCCGCCATGATGAGTGTGATGTTCAGCCGGCCCATGGCCGTTATCTCCCGAGTCACTGCGAAGCCCTGCGAAACATGATCAACTCCTGCGTCTCGCCATCGCGAGTCATGCGCACGCGATGGCGCGAGATATCGGCAACCGTCCAACCGTCTACCACTTGGCCTTTGACGGCCGTCACCCGCTCTGGCGGCAGCCCAGAGGGGGACTCTAGCAGGATGGACGCTTTTTCGATTCCACGGGCGGTAAAAATGCCTTGCAGGCGCAGGGTGCGCGGCAAGTTTTCAGGTTTGACTTCTACAGGCTTGGGCATCCATCGATCAAAGTCTGCCTGTACATCCGCAGCACTGATCGGTGGCGCTGCGCTGCGCTGCTCAACGGCTTCGACTTTGCGCAGCGCCGGATCTCTTGGCACGAAAACACGCAGGAAGAAATCTGCAGTCAGCACTGGCACCATGACGAGTGCAAGGTAGAGCAGGGGTTTGCGCGCCTCGCTCAACAGTGCCTGGATCATGGTGCGCCCGCCTGTGTCCGGAAGTGAAAGTCTGCGACGATGGTCATCGACACATAGGATTCGTCATCCTTGCCGATTGGCGCCGCGCTGGTCACCGTGACTTCGCGCATCAGCATATGCGGAAACTGCGTTTCCAATTGGCCGTGCAGCCGCGCGATCAATTCGATATCACCGCCGAACTGCACGCGGGCGCGAACATATTTGAGACCTGCTCCGGCGACCTCACCATCGAGCACCCAACCAAACAAATCTTGTGACACCTCGTTGGTGGTGGCGAGATCGCGCATCGCCTGCTGGGTCTGCAAGCGAAACGCTTCGTTGGTTGCGGCATTCGGAAAACGCGCGCCGCTGCTTGCGACCTGCTCCTCGACCTGCGCCAAAGATTTTTCGATCGCTTCGCGACTTTCGATGACACCGCTCGCACGATCAAGTCGCTTGGTTAGCACCGCGAGTTCATCATGGGCGGCTGCTTGTGCCTCTATCCAGGGCATGATCACAAAGCGGATCGCCGCCAGTGACAGCGCGAGCACGGCGAGTACACGTAGTCGTTGCTGGTTCATGGCGTCGCTCCGTGGCGCGCCAAGGTGAACTTGATGACGAACTCTTCACCGCCGCCCGATTGACGAACCGGCGCATCGAAGCTCGGGTTACGCACGGCAGGCTCCGAGCCGAGTTTGCTCAGCACGTCGGTGGCCACGGGCGCCACGCCGCGTAGCGAACCAGTGCCGTCAGCAATGGAAACGGCCGACACACTGCCGCCCGATTGCCAAACATTGGTGATCACACCCCAAATCTTGTAGGTCGCGAGGGTTTGATCCGTAAGGTCGGCGAGCCCGCGATAATCACCTGCCAATGCTTCGAGTCGGCGTTGTTTATCGAGCAGGCCATTGACCTCGGGGCCGAGCTGCTCGATTTGATAATTGCGCAGTGCTGTCATCCCTGAGAGGTAGGCCGAAACAATCAGCAGATAAATGAGCACCAGCGATGCCAAGCCAATCGACAAGGGCTGGGCGAGACGCAAGGCATTCTTCAGCGCGGCGGGGTTGAAAGAGTCCAGCCAGTCCGCAAGCGGAACTTTGCGCAGCGCCGGCCAGAGCCGCTCGCGAACGGCAGTCTCGTCAAGCTCGAGTACCTGCTCGGGCGGTGGGGCACCGATCGCCATCGCAAAAAGCTCAGCGTTCTGCAATGCACCGCCTTGCTGTTGGCTCGTGCCATCGGCGGTGACGAAATAGGGCTGGCTTTCGTTCGCGACGACCGCGATGTCCCCGTCGTTGAGCCCGAGCCCGACAATGCGACTCTCCGGTACAATCAGCGCGGCTCGCAGCATGTCGAGATCGAAGTCCTTCGATAGCTCGTACGTCGTGACTTGTCGTTTGTCGTCCTTGAGCGGGCCAATATGGAATAGGGTTGTCGCCTGCCCGGCGAGCTCGAGCCGCAGTACTTTGCGCAACTCGGCAATACCGCGGATGGGATAAGCCTTGCGACGCTCGCGATACCACTGTCGGCCAATGATAGCCACCAGCGCGTGGCGGGTCGCGCTATCGCCAAAAAGGTCGGTGCGATCATTGCGCAGCCAAACGATGCGACGCGAGAGCGCCTTGCCGAAAGTGGCGCCAAGTTTCGAGCCGACCTTAAGCCATGTTTCACGCATGGGGGTGGTTTACTCCCCACCGTCCAAGCGTCGGTGCGACCAGAGCGTTACTGGCTCGCGACCGTAAGGTCGAAGCACGAGCGTGCGCTCGCGGTGCAGGTTGGCACCGCCAAAACTAACCTTCGCAGCCAGGCGAAAGGCCGGGCCAGGATAGAAGCTCGTGAAATCGCCTGTGTCGTTCATCAGTCGCCGCAAGGAGTCGGTGTCCAGCTGTCCCTGGCTACGCAGATTCTGCACCCCCTGCAAAATGCTGCCGCCAAAACGCGCGGAGATTACCTCATTCGGTGCAGTTCCGGGGTTGAAGTTGCGCGTCGGGTACAGGGTGGCCACCGCCTCAAGGCGCTGCACCTCGGCTCGGGTTAGGCCGGCGATTGGCTGCAGATCACCGAAGGCCTGCAACGGGGTATAGCCGGGTGGCCCAAGAAAGCCTGTAAGGCGTGAGGCCGCTTCGTTTGCCCTGGCGTTGTCGACGCCGATCGCCACCAGCAACTTGGCAAAGCTGTCATCGGACAGGCGCGGCTGGGGCAGCGGTTGCAGGCCCGACACGTCTTGGATACGAAATGTGGCGCCGTCGACGGTAAAGGGCTGGCCACGAAAATTCCATGCGGCGACGTACGGATGAGTCGGTACATCTTTCTCATCTGCTGTCGTCACCCAAGTGTGGGTGAGCAGCGTGTGTAACATGGCCGCTTCGCGCGAGTGCAAACGCAACTCGGCTTCGGCGCGGTTTGCCAGAAAGTTGGCCTTGCTCAGTCGGTCGCGCGCCTCGAGGTTGAACTGCAGGGCGAGCAGACCGAGTACGGCGGTGATCAGCAGCACTAGCACCAGCGCGACGCCTTGAGATTTTTGTGGTGCGCGTGTCACAGTGGCTCGGTGCTGCGGTTGATCAGCGTATCGCCGCGATCTGGAACTTCAAAGATGACTTCGCCGCCATCCAGCGACATCGCCAGTCGCTGTGGCTGCACCGAGCGACTCAGACCATCGAACTCGGCATACCAAGCGGGCCGACCCAAAAAGCCGGCTGGTAACTCACCATCGCCGGATTTCAAGCGCTCCTCGAGCGACCGCCAACCGAAATAGCGAAAAGTCAGCGATCGCAGCCCGCTCAGCACCACCATTCGGTGCTTGAAGGGCAGCGTCTGATCGGCTGACATCAGTACCACGCCCTCGAGCGGCGCCTCTTCATAAACGAGTTTCCAGCGGCCCGGGCCATCGGGCTCACGAAACACGCGAATCACTGCTGGAACGCCCGGCGTGAATACCGGGCTTGCTGTCACGATGGTCAAGCCTTCATCACGACCCAGAAAGTAGAAACCGATTTTCCCATTGTTGCCTCGCACGACCCACGGCAGCGAGTCCTGAAGTGCTGCGCTCACTAGATCGAGTCGCTGCAATTGTTTGATGCTAGCTTCGACGCTGTCGCGTTGCGGCGACCAATGACGCGAGAACAGCGAAAATGAATAACTCGCAAGACCGACCAATAGGCTCAATATGGTGATCGAGATCAGCAGCTCAATCAGCGTGAAACCAGTTAGTTTGCGCTGCCGTGCCATGCCAATTCCTGGTATCTGAACTCGCGCGAACGGCCGCGATAGGTGAGCGTCAACTTGATGTCGTAAAGCCGGTAACGCGGCTCGTACACTCGAAAGTTGGCTGTGTCCGGGTCAAATCGGGTGGCTGGTGGCAAATAGAGCACTGACTGCGCTTCGTAGCGGTAAGCCACATCGAGCATGCGACCGCCGCCTTTGCTTGATTCGGCCGCGTCGCGCCGCAGTTGGCTTGCGATGTCGGACACGATGAACTGCAGGGGCGTTATCATGCGCACGGTTTCCTCGGCTCGCAGACTCGACTGCAGGCTGGTGCGATAAGCCTCGGTCACGGTGGCAATCACCGCGAACAGGATGGTGCCGGCAATCAACAGCTCGACGAGCGTGAATCCCTGGGAGCGGCGCGAGCGACTAGGCGTGACGGGGCCAGATAACATGACGAGCAAGTTTATCCGAACCTACATCTTGCCGGCGGCAGCAGCGTTGTGTGCGGCATTGCTGATCTTGCTGGCCATCTGGCTGGCTGAACGCTTGAACAACACGCCGCGTGCGCTGTTGTCGACCGACGTGCGTGTCGTCAAAGGCGGTGCCGAGGTCGCCGACAACCGTTTGCAGATCACCGCAGCCGATGACGAGGGCGTTGCGATGTTCATTGCCCCGCTCGGCGCCGGGCTGCCGGCCAAACGCTACCCGCTGCTGCGCTGGCGGGTCGATGCCGATGCCAGCGCACAAGGCTACGCGCTGATTTGGGTGACCAAGGACGAGCCTCGGGCGCTGCAATCCTTGCCGCTGTTACCTCAGCAGTTCTTTGCCGGTCAGGTCGATTTGCAGGCCGACCCACGCTGGCGGGGCGAGATCGTCGGGGTTGGGCTCGCCTTGATGACCGTTGGCGAGTTTCCGCTGATCATCGATCACATGGCGCTAGATCCCTCGACGGGCGAGTGGGGCTGGCAAGACGCTAACCGTCGACTGGCCGATAACCTGCTGCAATTCGAACCATGGCTGCCTGCCTCAATCAATTTTCATCGCGGCGTCGGCGAGCGGTCCCTCTCGTCGCTTCCTGTGCTCCTGGCCGCTTGGGTGACGCTCTCGGTGCTTTTCTTACTCGCGCTCAGTCACATCGTGCATGGCATGCGGTGGCAGGCGGCGAGCCTTGTGATCGCGCTTTTTGGCTGGCTGTTGGTCGATTTGCGCTGGACAGCCGAGTTGCTGCAGCGGCTGCGCAGCGCGCCGGCGGAAACGGCAGGCTACATCGGTTCGGGGGCCGCAAGTTGGCTCGAACAGTTGCCGGCACGGCTCGGTGCCGCACCACGACGCGTCTTTCTCATCGACGATGACCCGGGTGGCGCTCGGGCTCTGCGAGCGCGCTATTTGCTTTCGCCGCACTCGACTCTGCTCGGGTTCTCTGACCTTCCCGACGATGCGCTGCTCAGGCCTGGCGATTCCATTGTGATCTTGTCGGCCCCGGTTGCGATCCGCTACGACTCCTCACGAAGTGTGCTGTTCTCGGCTTCGGGCCGCGAGGTTCCAGCTCTGTTGGTGTCGGCGGCTACCGGGGTGGGCTTCGCATTCGCCGTCAACGCCAGTCAAGTTGAGGGCGCGCGACCGTGATAGACGTTTGGATTTGGTTGGTCGTTTTGGTGTTGCCTTGGGTCGCTGGAACGGCGCTGGTCTTCGCGCTCGATGCGCGTTTGACCCTTAACGATGGCGCTTACGCCAGCGCCTGTGGCTACGTGCTGGGGTTGGTGTTGGCGGCCACCCTGTATGCCTTGCAGCTGCGATTCCTAGGCTTGAGCTCGCCGCACGGGGCAGCTGCGGTTTTGGTGGGCGTGGCACTGGCGGCTGCGCTCGTCATCCAGCAGCGCTCACGACCTGCGATAAGCATCGTCGGGTCTCATCCGTCAAAGAAATCAGCCTGGTGGTACTTCTTTCTCGCGCTCGTCGTATTCAAAGTGTTGCTGCTCGCTTACGAAGCCGTGCGCCAGCCCGTGTTGTCCTGGGACGCTTGGACCACGTGGCTGATGCGCAGTCGCGTCTGGGTCGAGTCCGGCGTTTATGTGCCTTTCACCGATACGCTCACGGCGCTCGCTAGCTCCGGCTATGCCATCGAGGCCTGGCGCTATCCCGAGCTCGTCTCATGGCTTGCGGCTTGGGCTGCCGCTTGGTCAGATGGCTGGAACGAATCGCACGCTGTGTTGCCTTGGGTGGGGTTGGCGGTCGCTTTGCCGCTGGGGCTCTATGGCGCTTTGCGCCGTGCCGAGCTTGCGGCGACGCCGGCGATGGTGGCAGCGTGGGTTTTGGTGTCGCTGCCTTTGGTGGCCACTCACGTTGCGATGACGGGTTATGCCGACCTTTGGCTCGCCACGAGTTTGTCGCTTGGCCTGATGTCTGCTTTCCACTGGTTGCGTACTCGGCATCACGCCGATTTGCTACTGACCTTGCTCTTGGTGTTGGCTGCTGCCGCCATGAAACCGGAAGGTCTGGTTTGGGCGAGCGTTTTCCCGTTGGCATATTTGGCATCGCGGCTCGGATCAAAGATTTTCTTGGCTAGCGCAGCGGCCGGCTTGCTCTTGATGTTGGTGCTCTTCCAGCTCGAAGGCCTGCGTCTTACGCTGCCCGTACTCGGTTCGGTGACTTTCGGCTGGCCGGCATCGCTTACCGAGCTCGGTTGGCACTTGTGGGTCTACGACAATTGGCATCTGCTGTTCTGGGGCCTCGGGGCGGCGCTCGCGGTGGCGCTGCTGGCGCTGTCGCGCTACGACATCTCGCCAGCCCGTCTCGGTCTTTTGGCTTGGGTGGTGTTCTCGCTCGGCGGCTTTTTGTTTTTGTTTCTTTGGACCGATTCTGCCGAATGGGCGCGTCTCGGCACGGCCAACAATCGGGTGATGCTACAGCTGGTACCGGGCCTGGTTTTTTGGCTTGCAATCGAGCTTACGCAGAACCCGCTGCTTGCACGACTCACTCGCCCCACTTGAGCAAATATGACTCGTAAGCCGCTTGCCAATCGGCAGAGGCGAAGTTACCCCCGCTCTCATGCATGACCGACAGATCCCAAGTTCCGCAGGACAGGGCGAGCTGCTCGGCCCGTCTACAAAAATCCATGTCGTAAAAATGGAAGCGAAATCGCGGATCAAAACGCAGGCCGCTGCGAGCCAAGGTCTCGCTGTGCACAGCGAGAAGCAGCCCATCGAGCAACAGCACTTTTTTCCTTGGCGAGCCAAACACGCTCCAAATGTTCGGCGGAAAGTGTTTGCCGTGGGCAACGACTCCCGAAAGGTTCTCGGGGTCATCCCACCGCCGCTTGCCATCAGCGTCACGAACAAACGCCCAACCCGGTTGCCGCGGCACGCGGCGCACATTGCCGGCGAGACCCACGACATCGAATGCTTGCAAGCCAGCCTGCAAGCGATGCGTCCAGTAAAAGTCGAGCAAGTGAATGTCATCGTGCAGAAAAACCATGATCCGCGATTGGCCGATATGCTCTTCGATTACGCTGTTGTAGATCTCGGGCAGGCCCGCGGTGTTTTCTGCAAAAAGTCGCAACTCGACGCCATGCGGCTGTTGTTTTTGCAGGCAGCGGCCGAGTGCTGTGTCGGTAAGGAAAGCTTCTTGGGTGGCGCGCGTGGCCACGACGAGCGTGAATTGCATGGCAGTTTAGAAAATGACGATGCTTCAGTATGGCAGAACCCGACATGACTATGACGCCCGAGCTGTCTCTGGCTATCGAGCTGCATCAGCAAGGCCGTCTTGCGGAGGCTGAAGCGGCCTACCAGGCTGTACTGCGTACCGAACCGCAAAGTTTCATCGCGATACATCAGATCGGGCTAATCGAACTGCAACGTGAAGAATTCGCCTCCGCCTATGCATGGGTGCAGCGGGCGCTGCAAATCGAGCCCGAGTTCGCTACGGGTTACTTGACGCTTGGGGCCATTGAGCGCGAACTCGGTCATTTTGAGGCATCGGCGGCCGCGCTCGATCAGGCTATCGAGCGTATGCCGCAAAATCCCAAGGCCTTTGCGAGTCGAGCGTTCACGTTTCTCAAGTTACAGCGTCATCGCGAGGCTATCAATGATTTCCGCCAGGCCTTGAGTTTCGGTGTCGAGTTGGCCGACTGGTGCCACGGCCTCGGCGTGTGTTTGCAGGCGATAAACGATTTCGATGGCGCGCTGCCGCAGTATCAGCGCGCCGTGGCTCTTAACCCCAGCCTCGTCAAGGCGTGGTTCAATGCCGGGTTGATCCACTACGAGCGTAAGCGCTGGGTCGAATCGCTCGATTGCTTCGAGCGGGCCTTGCAGCTTGAACCCACCGATGACACTGCGCTGGGTAATTGCGCCGAGCTCAGCGAAAAACTCGGTCGCCACGATGAGTCTTTGGCGCTCTATCAACAATTGGTGCAGCGACAGCCGCGGCATGCCGTTGCCCACTACAACATCGGTCACGAATGGCATCGCCGCAACGAGTTCGATTTGGCGCTCCGTTCATACAATCGTGCGCTCGACATCGACCCCCACCTCACCGACGCGCGAGGCAATCGCGTTTTCATTTTGCAAACCACCGGTCGGCCGGTGACCGAGGTCAGAGCCGAGGCCATCGAATACGGCCGGCTCGCGAGCGAAAAGGCGCGCCCGAAATTCACGAGCTGGGCTCACCCCAAAACCGATACCGCCTTGCGCGTGGGTCTGGTCTCGGCAGACTTACGCAATCACTCGGTGGGCGCGTTGCTCGTGAGCGTACTACCCGAGTTGGTCAAGCAAGGCATTGAACTTTTTGCCTATCAAGTCGGTGGGCGCGACGATACGGTGACCGAGCAGATGCGCCCCGCGTTCGCGGCGTGGCGCAAGCTGGAATCGAGCGATGCTGAAGACGCGGTGACCATCCATGACGACGGCGTGCAGATTCTGATCGACCTCTCAGGCTATACGCGCGGCTCTCGATTACCGTTGTTCTCGTACAGGCCGGCGCCCATCCAGGTCACATGGCTTGGCTATTGGGGTACGACAGGCTTGCCTGAGATGGACTATCTACTCGGCGATCCTTTCTCGACGCCAGCCAGCGATGACGGCCATTACACCGAGCGGGTGTGGCGCTTACCGCAGACCCGCTGGTGTTTTAGCGAGCCGTTGGATGCGCCCGGGGTCGGCCCGCTGCCTTACGATCGCAACGGCTACGTCACTTTCGGTTTGTTCAACCACTACCGAAAGTTCACTCCGCAGCTGCTCGACTTGTGGTGCCAGGTGTTGCGTGCCATCCCGGGCTCACGTGCGCTCGTCAAGAACAGCGCGTTTCGCGATGTGCGTTTTTTGACCGAAGCTGCCGAGGCTTTCAAAGGTCGGGGCATAGAGGGCGAGCGTCTGATGCTCGAAGGCCCTGAGCCACGAGCGCGGTTTCTCGCTCGACTAAACGACATCGATCTCTGTCTCGATACTTTTCCGGCAGCGGGTGGGCTCACGACGCTCGACAGTCTCTGGATGGGTGCGCCGGTGGTCTCTTGGCGAGGTCAAGACATGCTCTCGCGACAAGGTGAGCTTGTGCTCTCAAATCTCGATCTTGAGTCGTGGTTGGCAAATAGCCCGAGCGACTACCTTCAGCTCGCGATCGCCAAAGCCAAAGACGTCGATCGCTTGCGCCAGCTTCGCCCGGTGTTGCGCGAGCGACTTCAACACAGCCCAGTGATGGGTGCGCCGCGCTTTGCCAAAGATTTCGCCACCGCCCTGCGGCAGATGTGGTCAGAGCACCGAGCCATCCGGGCCGATTGAAAAATGCCGTGGCTTCGCGCCTCTTTGCGACAGTTCGGCAGCGTACGAAAGCGCCGCCTCGAAATGGCGACAAAATTGCTTTGTGTTAAAGAGCGGCAATTGCTTGGGGTCGCTTGTCAGCCGCTCGCGCAGTGCGGCAAGGTGCACCGGGTCTTTCGCGAGCTGCAGCACGAGACTGATGTAACTCTCGCGGTCGTGACAGATTAGCTCTGACAAACCCACCGCCGAGAGCAAACTTCCGGCAACTCGGCTCGCAAACGATCGTTGCGAGAGTGTCACGACGGGCAGCCCCATCCACAGCGCATCGCTCGCGGTGGTGTGGGCGTTGCAGGGCCAGGTATCGAGAAAAAGATCTGCCGCGCCGTGACGCGCCAGATGTTCGGTCACCCCGAGGCGCGGTGCGAAGACAAGACGTGCCGGTTCGACGCCCGCAAGATCTGCGGCACGACGCAGGTTAGCCGCGGCAGTTGCGTTGTCCTCCAGCAGCCAAAGCACCGAGTCGGGTTTGGCGCGCAAGATCGTCATCCAAACCTCGAAAACTTCGGGCGTAATTTTGTAGTTATTGTTGAAACTGCAAAACACGAACGCGCCTTCCGGCAGCCCGAGCTCGCGGCGAGACGGCGACGGGGTCGGCCTAGGTCGCTGGTTGTCGTTTGGTTGATAAGAATTGGGCAACCGCATGATTTGCTCGCTGAACGCCGTTTCGGCCCCTATCGGTATCAGAAACGGATCGGCAATTAGATAATCAATGAAGGGGGCGCCCATGGTGCCCGGGTATCCCAAGTAATTGATCTGCAGCGGCGCAGCCCGGTGCGCGAAGATGCCGGGCCGAGAGCCCTGGGTGTAACCCTTGAGGTCGATTGCGATATCGAGCTGATCCGCGCGTGCTCGCGCGGCAATGGCGGCATCGGTGAGCGAGCCCACCTCGACGAATCGATCAAAGGCGCTCGCTAGGCGCGCGTGCATCTCGTCGTGGCGAACCGCGCCAAATGAATAGGCCACGGTTTCAAAACGCGACCGATCATGTGCTTCGATCAAGCCGGCGATCAGATGCGCGGTGGCGTGGTTATGAAAATCCGCCGAGAAATACCCGACCCGAAGTCTCTCGCTGCTGGCTGCGCGCGGGGCCGGTGCGGCGGCGGGCGCGGGCGCTTGGCTTAGCGCCCAGATCTCGGCGGCGGCCTGCAGCAGCTTGGGGTCTTCGATGGCGCCAATCAACGCAAAGCCCGCTGCGACTTTGCGGCGCTCGCGCAGCCCCTGATCAAGGTGAGCCAGGAACCGCGGCAGGTTCTCCCAGCTGCACTGCTGCATGGCGCTGTGTAGCACCAAGCCCGCGAGAAAGGCTTGATTCGGGTCGATGGCGAACGAGCTGACCAGATCGGCGTGGGCGTCCTCGACGCGGCTCAATTCCAACAGTGCAGCCGCTCGATTGGTCAGAGCCTTGGCATAGTTCGCCCGCCGTTCGATGGCAGCCGAGAGCGGTTGCAGCGACTCTGCGAAACGGTTGAGTTTAATGAGCACGGTGCCTAGGTTATTGAGCGCCTCGGGGTAGTGCGCATCGAGCGCGAGCGCCGCGAGAAAGTCCTCTCGTGCCTCGGCAAAGCGCTGCAGGTCAAGTTTGACGAGCCCAAGATTGTTGCGCGTGATGGCCGAGGGCCGCAGCCGCGCGGCCTGGCCAAGGGGCGCCAGCGCCTCGTCAAGCCGGCCGAGCAGGCGCAGTGCCATGCCCAGATTGGTCAGGGCATGGGTGTCGTGAGGCGCGAGGTCGGCGGCCTGCTGCCAAGCCAATGCAGCCCCGCTGATCTCGCCAAGCTGCGCCTTGGCTAGACCCAAGCGGTTCAAAGCATTGACGTCACCCGGGTGGGTTTTTATGTAGCGCTCGAGTATCCGTTCGGCATCGCGCAGCCGGCCGCGTTGCAACAGCAAATCGGTCTCGGCAAGTAGGCGACTCTCTGACATTCACGCAATGGTAACGCCACGCGGTATAATTCAGAGCATGGTCCATTCCACAAACCTCGATCAGCAAAAGGAGGGTGCGTTGATTAACAGAGCTGTGTTTCTAAACCGTTGGTTTGTCGTGGCGTTTTGCGCGCTGCCTCTTTTTGCCTGTGGCGATAAAGAAACAACGGTCGCGCCTGCTGCAGAGACTCCGCCTGGAACCGTCACCAGCCGTTCGCTGAGCGACATGGGTGCCGGGGCTGGCGATGAGGCGCAGCTTGCCGTACCCCTCGAGTCACTCGACCTTGAATCGACTCCTATTTCCGGTCAAATCCGCGAGCGGCGCTCAGCCCGAGAAGTCGAAGCCTGTGTCGAACAAAAGGCCGGTAATTTCAAGGGCCCTGATGGCGAGCCGTCGGCCCCGTCTGCTGACGATCTCAGAGCCTTCATCGAGGCCTGCGGAGCGTGATCATGCGGGATGTTGCGGACCAACCTCTTTTCGATTCAGTAGTTGACACACCGGAAAGCCTTCCCTCACAATTCCCTTGGTCCATCTCTGGTTGGGGAGGGGCCGTTGGGTTTGCAAACCACACAACAACCAATTTGTTGACTAACGGAGAATTTAATACATGAGTACTCACAAGAATTTGGTAGCCCTTGCGGTCGGCGCGATTGTCGCCGCCTCGGGCGCGATGGCTCTCGCTGGCGGCGTTAAGGCGACGACGCGGGGTACGGTCTCTACCCAGTATGCGGCGGCGGTTGGCGCTTCGGCTACCACCGCTGCTCGGCGAGTCTCTCTGGCTGACTTGGGCGCGGCAGGGGTCACGGCGAAGCTGAATGCAGAGTATGCCCTGAATGACTCCATCACCTTCACCTTTGCCTGCAACTGCTTGGTTGACACTTCGCTGCCGTCGAC
>VGTW01000014.1 GCA_016874555.1 Gammaproteobacteria bacterium
GGCGCCGGCAAAAACCGCGGCGGCAACGGCCTTCGTATCGGCTATCGCTTCCTCGAGCCCGGTGAGATCTCGATCCACGACGATCGCTGGTTGACCTACCCCTGGGGTGCCAACGGCGGCGAGCCAGGCGCGCGCAGCCGCAAGCTGCTGCAACGTGCTGATGGCACCGAGCAGTTGTTGCCCTCAAAGATCGACCACGTCAAGGTCGAGGCAGGCGATTTGCTGATTGCCGACACTTGGGGCGGCGGTGGTTGGGGCGATCCGCTCGAGCGCGAGGCCGCCAAGGTCGGCTTCGATGTGGCCGCGGGATTGGTGACGGCCGACGGCGCCAAGCGCTACGGTGTCGTCTGTAATGACGATGGCAAGATCGACGAAGCCGCTACCGGAGCGTTGCGCGTCAAAATGCGCGCTGCTCGCGGTCCGAAGAAAATATTCGATCGCGGCTTCGAGACGATCGATGAGCTCAAGAGACGTTGCAAGGCTGAGACGGGTTTCGATCCGCCGGGGCAGCCGCGCTTCACCAAGTGGGCTGCAGTGGCTGCCGAAGCCATGGCCAAGAAAAAGGGGATAAAAGCGGCCTGAGGCCGCATTCTGTTCGGTGCAACGGAAGTCCCCGCACCGCGAGGCGCGGGGACTTTTTTTTAGCCAATTTTGAGCATGATGGGGTAATGCAGTAGATGTCGGACACCTACGTCGAGGTGGGCTATTCATCGAGCGCCGTCGGCTTCGGTCGCAAAGCCGGAGTGCTGGTGGTCGATTGGCAGTTGGCATTCACCGACCCGCGATTCGAGCTCGGTGGTCTCGAGCGGCTGCATCGCGCCCGCGACAATACCGCAGCATTACTGAAGACTGCGCGGGCCTCAGGCCTGCCCGTAGCGGCCTGCTACACGGCCTATTGCAGCACCAAAGACATGCCGCTCTGGAAGGTCGCGGCCGTACGCCGTGAATTTTTTTATGGCCATAACTGCACGACCATGGACCCGAAAATCCACGATCCCGGCGATTTCACTTACTGCAAGAATGCGCCGTCGATGTTCTTTCAGACGCCGCTCATCACCTGGATCGTCCGCGAAGGCATCGATACCGTGTTTGTGACTGGCTGCACGACGAGTGGCTGTGTGCGCGCCACGATCGTCGATGCGTTTTCACATGGACTGCGTGTACAGGTCGTAGCCGACTGCTGCGGTGATGCCGAACAAGGGCCGCACGACGATACCTTGCGTGATGTCGGGCGGCGTTACGCTGATGTCATCGATCGCGCAGGTGCCGAGCAATGGATGCACTCGCAGGCGAGTGAAGCATGAAACGTCGGGAATTTTTGGTCGCGGGCGGTACGGTGGCCGGGGGCTTCTGGCTGGGCGCCACCTTGCCAGAGGCGGTTTTTGCCGCCATCAGCGGGCGCTTCAATGCCTATCTCGAGATTGGCGCGGACGGTACCATCCACATCACCTGCCCGCAGTCCGAAATGGGTCAGGGCATTCACGACGGCCTGCCAAAGATTTTGGCCGAAGAATTAGCCGCGCGCTGGGAGGACGTTCGCGTGCGCATGCCGAGCGCGGACGATGCCTTCATCAATCCCATCACCAAGCGTCATCGAACCGCGAATAGCGAGTCGACCAACATTTATTTCGGGCTGTTGCGTACCACGGGTGCTGCGGCGCGCGACATGCTGATTGCGGCCGCGGCGCAGCGCTGGTCCGTGCCTGCGGCGGAGTGCAGGGCGTCTGCCTCGCGAGTGACTCACGCGGCGAGCGGCCAGTCGGCGAGCTACGGCGAATTGGCTGCGTCCGCCGCAGCGCTGCCCGTGCCGAGCGCTTCCGTACTCAAGGACCCCAAAGAGTTCACCCTGATTGGTCGTGCGACCCCGCGCAAGGACACACCGGCGAAAGTCGACGGCAGTCTCATTTTCGGTATCGATGTCTCGCTGCCCGGTATGTTGCATGCAGCGTTGCGTCGCTCGCCGACCGTGGCCTCGAAGGTGTTGAGCTTTGATCGCAACGCTGTGCTGTCCCTAGCCGGCGTCGTCGATGCATTCGTGGTACCCGACGGCATAGCTGTCGTCGCCAACTCGACTTGGAACGCGCGTCGCGCCGCCGAGGCGCTTAATGCCACCTTTGATGACACAGCCGCGCAAAACGTCGATAGCGACGGTATGCGCGCGCGTCTACGCAAAGCCTTGGATGATGATGCGAAGGCGCTCGCCGGCAGACCGATGCCGGGTTTTCCGGCCTTCGATAAAGCGGCCACGATGGCTGCTCTCGAGAGCGCCGAGCGTCGTCTGGAGTGGGAATACGAAGTGCCGTTCCTCGCGCATGCCGCCCTCGAGCCTCTCTGTGCCGCGGCCGTGGTGCGGGCCGACGAAGCGGAGGTCTGGGCGCCCACGCAACAGCCCGATCGTACGCGCGACATGATGGCGCAGGTCACGGGGTTGTCGCGCGAGCGCTGTAAGCTGCACGTCACCTTTATGGGCGGTAGTTTCGGTCGTAAGTGGGAAGTCGATTTCGTTCGTCAGGCTATGCAGATTGCCAAAGGCGTCGCGGCGAATCGCCCGGGGACTCCCGTCAAACTCACGTGGACACGCGAGCAGGATTTTCGTCACGACCGTTTCCGACCTGCACATCTGGTGCGCACTCGTGCGGGGCTCGATACCAAAGGAAAACTGGTCGCGATGCACAGTCGAACGACCGGTATAAGCATGTGGAAATATCACGGGCGACCCTCGGCACCCGGTATGGCAGACCCGTTTGCAGCGGGTTGGCTGATCAACGACAACTATCGATTCCCGAACAAATATATCGACTACGTGGAGACTCCAGAGCCCGTACCGGTCGGTACCTGGCGATCGGTATCACAGTCAATGAATTGTTTTTTCTCGGAAAGTGCGATCGATGATGTGGCCTTTACCACCAAACGCGATGCGCTCGAGTTGCGCCTCGAGATGTGTGCGAGCGATGCGCGAGCGATAGCGGTGCTGCGCAAGGCAGCTGAGCTCGCGGGCTGGGAAGAAAAGCTCCCGAAAGGCAGGGGTCGCGGCATTGCGCTCGCGCTCGGCTACGACTCATATTGCGCGGAGGTGGTCGAGGTTACGGTCAAAAATCGCAAGGTCAAGATTGAGCGCATCATCGCGGTCTTCGACTGCGGCACAATAATCGATCCGCGCAACGTCGATGCGCAGGTTGAAGGCGGTGTGGTCTGGGGTCTCTCGGCCGCCATCGATGGACAAATCAATTTCGCCAATGGTGCTGCAGTCGAGGACAACTTTCACACGTCACCAATCTTACGCATCAATCAAACACCGCGCATCGAGGTACACCTACTCAAGACCGAACATAAATCAGGCGGGGCGGGCGAGGCGAGTGTACCCGGGGTCGCACCGGCGCTGGCGAGTGCCATCCACATGGCGAGCGGCGAACGACCGCGTCGACTGCCCATCATTACGTCCGGGTTCGAGTTCGTCTGATGACCGTAAAAAAATTTGGGCTATGGCTGGGCGTCATCAGTTTTGTGTTGATGCTCCTTTTGCCGGCGCCCGAGGGGCTCTCTGCCACGGGCTGGCGAGTCGCAGCCGTGACCGTGCTCATCGGCTGCTGGTGGTTCACGGAAGCGGTGCCGGTGACGCTCACTGGCAGCTTGCCATTTCTTACGCTGCCGTTGCTTGGCATCGCCAAACCCGATGCCATCGCCAGCCTATACATGTCGCCGGTGCTCTTTTTGATCTTGGGCGGCTCGCTAGTCGGATTGGCTTTCGAAAAATGGAATTTACACCGACGCGTGGCGTTGATCGTGGTGTCGAAAGCGGATCCCGAACCGCGCTCCTTGCTACTGGCCATTATGGCGGTAACCGCTTTGGTTTCGATGTGGGTCAATAATTCGGCAACGACCGTGATGATGCTGCCGATCGCTATGGCAGCGCTCGCTGCGGTGGTTCCCGAAGACGGCAGCAATAGTGATGTTGCGCTGCAACGTCATCATCGAAATTTTGCGGCGGCCATGATTCTGTCCGTGTCTCTCGCCTCGAATCTCGGCGGTTTCGCCACACCGATCGGCACCCCTGTGAATTCGATCGCCGTGGGTATTCTTGAGCGCAGCTATGACGTACGCCTGAGTTTTGTCGAGTGGATGAGCTTTGGCGTGCCGTTTATGCTGCTCAGTGTGCCGATCGCGTGGTGGCTCCTGTCGCGGGTCACTTTGCCCTTCAAATTTTCAGGCGCGAGCCGCGAATCGATCCGCGCGAGTATTGGTGAGCCGGGCCCCATGGGCGTCGCCGAGCAGCGCGTGCTCGCGATCGTGGGCATCGTCGCTGCAGCTTGGTTGTTTTTGCCCGTGCTCGAAAAATCTTTTCCGGGTCTCACTGATGCCGGTATCGCGATCGCCGGGGCGCTGGCTTTGTGCCTTTGCCCCTCGGGCGATAAGCGCCCGGGCGCGGCAGTGGTTCTGCTGGAATGGGAGGACGCCAAGCGCGCACCGTGGTATCTCATTTTGTTGCTGGGCGGTGGCCTCGCGCTCGCCGATTCAGTCGTCAAGTCCGGTCTTTCGGCCTGGCTCGGTAGCGCACTCGCGGCGGTCAGCGATTTGCCCTTGCTGCCGATGCTGATCGCCATTTCTTTGCTGTGCGCACTCATCACCGAAGCGGCAAGCAATGTTGCGACGGCGACAATTTTCATCCCGATCGCTGCAAGTCTGGCGCTCGGCGCAAACTATGACCCTGCGCTTGCCGCGGTTGCTGCCGCCATGGCAGCCAATTTGGGTTTCGCGAATCCAGCGGCGACCTCCTCGAACGCCTTAGTCTATTCAACCGGCCGCATTCCGATCGCGGCGATGCTAAAATCCGGTTTGCTAATTGACGTTGCGGGCGCGGTGTTGATTGCGATCGCTTGCGCCTGGATTCTGCCCTTGCTGTCATTGCGCTGACGCATGTCACGCGCAAGCCGACAAAAAATCGGCTCGTGATTTAGCCGCCCGTCATTGCGGTTGCGGCCGATTTACAGAGTCGCGCGGAGTCGGGCAGCCTCAACACAATCTTGCGGTTTTTATCCTATGTTTCGTTGTTCGCCGTTATCTTTTAGCTACCAGTTACGTGCTGCGCAATACGAATCTCGCGGCCCGCTGACTCGGCTTCGCGCCAACGATGGTGGCTGCCTTTGCGCGGTAATCGTAAGGAACTAACGATGCAAGATCCTGTGCTCTGGTGCGTTTTCTCGAACGCCCGGTTGCGCAGACCAGAACCGCTTTTTTCGCTCACCAACGCCGTGGCGGCCGCGGTGCAGCTGGTGCCGATCGTCAGCGGCCGAATTTGTTGGGGCGTCATCATTCTGCCGTTCGCCGTATTCCGGCTCGCCGAGAGCACCGCGGACAAGATTCGCGTGAAACTTGCCGGTCAGTCGGAAGATCCGGCGGCGCTAGCGGAGGCGAGGGCGATTGCGGGACGAATTCAATGGATTGGTGGCGCTTGGATCGCGGGCTGGGCGGGCGTATTACCTAGCCAATGACGGAGCATCGCCGCCAGCGCCACGCCTGAGCGATGTGCCAAGGCGAAGACCTCGGCGGGCGTCAGTGTTTAGTCCGCGCGTTCCGAGATCATGCGCAAGCAGGCGAAGGGCACACCGAACTCGTGGCCGACCTGGGCAGCCGCGGCGCCCTCCATTTCTACACAAAGCGCGCCTGGGACCGCCTCGAGAACCCGCGCCCGCGCTTCCCGGGTCCTAATGACTTGATCGCCCGTCGCGATGGCGCCCAACCACACCCGTGACGGCCGCTGCGCGCCGGCTGCGCTCGCCAATAAGGCGCCATGCAGCGGATCGTAAGCTCAGCATCGGTCGGCAACGCCGCGACGTTGAGCAAGGGCACATGGGTTCGGGGGAAGAATGGCGACGCGTCGAGGTCTTGTTGAAAGAGCGCCCTCGCAAGCACCTGATCGCCGATCGCGAGCTCATCGCGCAACGCGCCCGCAATGCCTTTGAAGATCACGCTGGAGGGATTCACTGCCGTCAGCAGATGGGCGGCGATCGAGGCCGCGGCAACCTTTCTCCAGCGCGAAAACGCCACGGTGACTACGTGGCCGCCGATCGATCCGGAAACGACGTCGCGGCCGGCGGAATGGCGTGAGTGGGGCATGTCGATGGCGTGGCTGACGGCCTCGAGCTTCTCGGGCATAGCCGATAGAATCACAATCACGATAATTTTACATAATATACATTATGCGCACTGAATATCATGCGCGTTGATCACCCGCAACCACCATCTCTGCGGTGGACGTCGGACGCGTCACGGTGAGCGACGATAGTTAAGGATCGAGCCCCATCGATGCGCGGAACTCCACCGTGCCTGAGGCGCAGCTGCAGGGACGCGTGTAACGAATATCGACGATACCCGCCTTCCCGTCGACGCCTGTGGTCGCCACACCGAATGTCGAAGCAGCCACGTTACGCACCTTGATTTCGACCAACACATTCATGTGGCGACCGTCCGCGGCTGTCTGCGTCACGCCTCTACTGTTATCGGTGGCGACGACACCCGTCTGATTCGACACCGCGTTGATCGCGCTGATAGCCGCTGCACGCCGTAGCGCATCTGTCGCGCACGCATCAGCAGACACCTGGACGACCGTGCCCTTGATGGTGAACGTGCCGGACGGACCGACACCACCGCGGCCGCTGCCGCCATGGTGATTCCCGTGCGGATCATGTCCATGATGAATATGCCCGCGCCGATGATGACCGCCGTGTCCCTGCGGACCAAAGGGACCGCGACCCCGCCAATCGCCGCCGTCGTGATGATCACCATTGCTCCCGCCCCCGCCTTAGCCTGCTGCGCCGCAGCCGCTTCGATAGCCGGTCGAGACGCCGACGAGAACATTGCGGTCGGCGTGAGCCTCAAGCACGGCATTCATGGCGGCAGCAAGCGTCTTGGCATTGGGCACGAACGTCCCGAGATCAAATACAGTACCGCGCCCGTTCACCGTCTGCGCGACGGCGGCCGTGCTGATCGTGATCTGCACGTTATTGGCCACGACGCCGGGAACCGTAGTTGGCGGATAATCGCATTTGGTCGCTGCGGTCTACGCCGCGCCCGCCGCCGACGTTCCTAGTGACGTAGTGGTTGTCAATGTTTCGGTCATCACCAGATCGGACGATGCAGGCACAACGACCGTCGAGCCGGTGCTGCTCGTTTGATAACTGACGAAACCCAAACTGCCGTCGAGCGGACGGGAGTCGGTTGCCTGCGCCTGCTGTCCGACCCGTGAGACGTCTCACCGCACGGTATCCAGTTCGACTTGCAGACGAGCGCACCCCTCTTTGTTGGTCACAGGGTCTGCCGCCTTGTCGATCAATATTTGAATTCTTCGTAGTGATGCGGCGATGGCATCAAGCCCCTGGTCAGCGACCTGCGACAGCGATGCAACACACGAAAAATCACTGGCGTTTTTGCTGATCCCGCACGCCTAAGTGGCCGAGGTTTTATCGGTCGACATCGCCTTGGCTTCTTGGGCCCGGCGCAGCTTACGCGCGATATCGTCCGCACGCGGCGCCGCCACTTCCTGCAGTGCCGCACCCCCGGGCACCGCCAGGCTCTGGATTGCGTCGGGGCTCAATGCGATGGGATTGGTCATAGGCGCGTCTGGCGATGGAAAGCGCGCCGACTATCGACACTACGGACCTGCCTGAACAGGGTAACCGTGTGATGTGCGAACAGTGACGGCCGTCACAGTTTTCAGGGCACGTCAGGAGGCGCATATCGCTGCTGGAGATCGCGTAGACTCGTCGCACTTGGCGCTGCCCGCCAGGAGTCACCTTTGCGCCTGCTTGCCTACAATATCCGCTACGCCACCGGGACCGGACCAGCCTTCCATCTGCCGTTGCCAGGGGCGGGTTACTTGCGCAGCAGCCGTCGCGTGCTCGATGACATCACGCATTTCATTCGTCGCGAGGATCCCGATCTTGTCGGGCTGATCGAGGTCGACACCGGCTCGGTGCGCAGCGGTCTGATGAACCAAGCCGAGTACATTGCCCAGCACCTCGGGCATTACACCGCTTACGAGTGCAAGTACGGCGCGGCATCGATCAACAACCAATTGCCAATCGTACGCAAGCAAGGCAACGCGATTCTCGCAGCGCCCCGCGTGACCAACGAGCGCTTCCATTACTTTCCGACGGGCATCAAGCGCCTGATCATCGAGATGGAGCTCGATGAGGTCTGCATTTTCCTGGTGCACTTGTCGATTAAATATCGGCATCGTCAGGAACAGCTGCGCCACCTGCACGATCTGATCCTCACCACCCGGAAGCCGGTGGTCGTCGCCGGTGACTTCAATACCTTTTCGGGCACCAACGAGCTGTTCTTGTTCATGCGCGCGACGGGTCTGCGCAGCGCAAATACTTTAGGCATGCCGTCTTTTCCGGCGCGTATTCCACGTGTGGAGCTCGACTTCGTACTGGTGAGTCGTGAAATCGAGGTGCTCGATTTCCGCATTCCCAACGTCCGCTATTCCGATCACCGGCCCATCGTCTGTGATTTTCGAGTGTTATCCTCCGCCGAGATCGATGCCTATGAGCGACACCCCACCCCGCTCCTGGCATGAGGATCGCGATGCCGATCGCATCGTCTGGTTGACGCTCGATAAGCCGCAATCCTCGGTCAATACCCTGTCATCGCCGGTTCTCGAGGAACTCGGCGCTCTCGTCACGAAGCTGGCCGTAGACCCACCTCGCGGTGTCGTTGTACAGTCGGGCAAGGCGACGGGGTTCGTGCTCGGCGCCGACGTCAAAGAATTTACCACACTGCGCTCGATCGACGAGGCGCGTGCGCTAGTGCTGCGCGGTCATCGGGTGCTCGCCGCCCTCGAACAACTCCCCTGCCCGACCGTAACGCTTATCGAGGGCTTCGCGCTCGGCGGCGGGCTCGAGCTCGCGTTGGCGTGCACGTATCGCGTAGCACTCGATGACGAGCGCTTGTCGCTCGGTCTGCCGGAAGTGTTGCTCGGCATCCACCCCGGTTTCGGCGGCACGGTGCGCTTGGTGCGTACGATCGGCGCAGGCGCCGCACTCGACATGATGCTCACCGGCCGAAATATCAAGGGCACGAAGATCCACACGCTGGGCCTCGTCGATCGCCTCGAGACAACGCCCACAGCTTGCCGCGACGCCGCACGCGAGCTCATCCGAAGAAATCCTGGCGCACGACGTCCCTCACTGATGCAGCGCGCTTTGTCGTGGCCACTCGTGAGGCCCTTGGTACGTCGCCAACTGCGTGCGCAGATAACGCCCAAAGTCCGTGAAGATCATTACCCCTCGCCATACGCCATCATCGATCTTTGGAGTAAGTATGGTGCCACGGGTGCTCGCGCCTACCAAGCTGAAGTCGACTCGATTGCTGCCCTTGCAGGGACCCGTACCGCCCAAAATTTGATTCGTACGTTCATGCTGCAAGATTCGCTAAAGTCGCAAGGCAAGCGGTCCGTCGAGTCGCCGCAGCGCGTACATGTGATTGGCGCCGGCATCATGGGCGCCGATATCGCTGCGTGCTGTGCACTGCGTGGGCTTGAGGTAACGCTGCAAGATCGTGAACAGCGGTTCATCGATGCCGCATTACTGCGTGTGTCAGCCCTGTTCGTAAAGCGGATTCGCCAGCCCGAGAAGCGAGCTGCGGCGCTCGCGAGGCTGCGCGGCGATCTAGCCGGCGTAGGCGTTGCCCAAGCGGATGTAATCATCGAAGCGATCATCGAAAACAAGGACGCCAAGCAGCAGTTGTACGCCACGCTAGAACCCCGAATGCGGACGCGGACGATTCTGGCGACCAACACGTCCTCGATCCGGCTCGAGGAGCTAGCGCAAAACCTTCACGATCCGTCGCGACTCGTCGGCCTACATTTTTTCAATCCGGTGGCGCAGATGCCGCTGGTCGAGGTCGTACACGCATCCGCGACTTCTGCGGAGTCAATCGCCAAGGCGATTGCGCTCGCGCGCAAGATCGACAAGCTACCCTTGCCTTGTCGCAGTTCGCCGGGCTTTGTGGTCAATCGCGTGCTAGCGCCCTATATGCAAGAGGCGATACATGCGGCGACCGACGGGTTCAGTTTTGACGCTATCGATCGCGCCGCCACCGACTATGGCATGCCGGTGGGGCCAATCGAACTCTCAGATATGGTCGGGCTCGATGTTTGCCGGCATGTCGCCGCCATCGTCGGCCCGGCCCTCGGCAAACCGGTACCGGATTTGAGCGTACTCGATGAAAAGATTTCGGCAGGCCAGCTCGGTCGCAAGACCGGCGCGGGTTTTTATCGCTGGGAGGACGGCAAGGCGGTACGTAACGCTTCGACCCGCGCGCCCTATCTACCTTCGCTCGCGTTGCCGAGCGCAGATCTCGCCAAAGATTTACAGGATAGACTGATGCTGATCTTTCTCAACGAATGCGTTGCAGTCTGGCGCGAAGGTCTGGTCGAGTCGGCGGACATGGTCGACGCCGGCGTGATTTTCGGCTCCGGATTCGTGCCATTTCGCGGCGGTCCCTTGAACGATGCACGCCAGCGCGGTGTTACGGCCTGCGAACAAAGATTGCGTGAGTTGACGGCGCGTAATGGGTCGCGGTTCACGCCGGACGCCGGGTGGTCGCAGTTGCGGTGATTCGCCACAACAGTCGCTCGAGTGCGAGCGGCTTGCTCACTGGGGTATCGGTCCACTGGCGAGCCTCGCGCAAATCTTCGAGGGCAGCAAACAGCGGCTCCGCAGCGCCCGGCCCGGATGCGGCCCAGTGACGAACTCGCTCGACCAGCCAAGTCTCGATGCAAGCGAGGCGTAGTGCGTAGTCCTCCTTGCCCCAAAACTCGGCGGTTTCAACCGGATCGAGCGCGCCGCGCAGCGCCTGCTCCAGTGCGTTCAGTGTCTCGCGACGCAAGTCGATGAGCGCACTGGTGTCGGCCCGCAGCGCATCGATGGGTTTAGGTCCGAGCACGCTGAGTACCGAATCCCAGTCAATGCTGCGATCGTCTGCGGCGCGCAACCACGCGGCGAGCGGCGGATTGCGCGGCAGCGGGATCATCAGGCGGGTGCAGCGGCTGATGACGGTAATCGGCAAGCGTGACGGCTCGCCGGTGACCAGAATCAGCAGCGCCGAACCTGCGGGTTCCTCCAAAGTTTTGAGGAGTGCATTGGCTGCGTTACGGTTGAGCCTGTCGGCGGGTGAGACGATCGCAACCTTGCGACCGCCGCCGTGGCTCGTCAGTGCGAGCTCGGCGGCGAGCTCACGCACTTGATCGATGCGGATTTCTTTTGACTCCTCGATAGGTTGCAGACGCAGTAGATCAGGTTGCTCACCGGCGAGCACGCGGTGACACACGATACAACTACCGCAGGGTCGGTGCTCAGTGCTCGCCGCACAAAACAAGCGCGCCGCCAGCCAATAGGCGAGCCACTCGCCGCCGAGCCCAGGGGCCACTTGAATGAGCAAGGCGTGTCCGAGTCGATCGCTACGCACGGCCTCGGTCAGCGCTGTTTGCAGGGGCACTAGCCACGGCAACTGCGTATCAAGTGGCGGCAGCACGCTGCGGTTACTCGCAGCGTCGCTCACACCTCCGACCCGCGAAATTCCAACCTCCGCATTACTGCGATAGCTGCCGCACAGACCTCGCTGGGGCTACGCGTGGCGTCGAGCACCCAGCAACGCCGCGGCTCGCGCCGCGCGATCTCGAGATAGCCTAAGCGCACCCGCTCAAAGAATTGATGGGCCTCGGTCTCGAACCGATCGACCACGGCCTCCCCGGCGACCAGCCGGCGCTGTCGCGCGCGCTCGAGCCCCATCTCAACCGGCAGATCGAGCAATAGCGTAAGGTCGGGTTCGAGTCCGCGGTGCACAGTGCTCACCAGCGACTCAATAAATTGCGCATCGATCCCGCGTCCGGCGCCTTGATAAGCCCGAGTCGCATCGGTGAAACGATCGCAGATAACCCACTCGCTCCGTGCGAGTGCCGGTCGCACGAGATTTTCAAGATGAATCGCGCGGGCTGCAAACATCAACAGGGTTTCGGTCTCGGGCGAGACGCGCTCCTCACCCCGCTCGAGCACTACTCGACGAATTTTTTCCGCGAGCGGCGTACCGCCGGGTTCGCGAGTGCTGCGCACCACGATGCCGGCGGTTGTCAGCTCTCGCGCCAGGGCGGCGGTAACCGTGGATTTACCAGCACCTTCAATTCCCTCCAGCGTGATAAAACGACCGCGAGCGAGTGAGCTCATGTCGGAGGCTCCGCCACGCCGCGTTGGCGCTCGAGCAGTTGTCGGACCGCCTTGCGGTGTTCCTCATAAGTTTTCGAAAACGTATGCGAGCCATCTGCTCGCCCCGTCGCCACAAAGAAAAGCTCGCCTGACTCGAGCGGACGCGTGGCGGCACGCAGTGCTTCATCGCCCGGCAGAGCGATCGGTGTCGGTGGTAAGCCTATGCGCGTGTAAGAGTTGTATGGCGTGTCCGTGTCGAGATCGCGCGAGCGAATATCGCCGTCATAACGCTCGCCGAGCCCATAGATCACGGTGGGGTCGGACTGCAGACGCATACCGCGATGCAGTCGTTGCACGAACACACCAGCCACGCGCGGACGTTCATCGCTCAACGACGATTCCTTCTCGATGATCGAGGCCAGCGCGAGCGCCTCATCGATACTGGAGAACGGCAGATTTGGAGCGCGAACCGCCCATGCTGCTTGCAGCCGCTCACGTAGCTGCGTATGCGCCAGTTGCAAAATATCGATATCGGCCGTGCCCCATGCAAAGCGGTAAGTATCGGGAAAAAACCGACCTTCGGGATGTACGCCGGGATCGCCGAGTCGGCGCATCAGCTCGGCATCGGCCACGCCTTGCAAGGTTTGTCGCACGCCGGGGTGCGTGGCGAGCGCGCGTCGCAGATCGGCATAGCGTGTACCCTCGATGACCGTCAGGGCCTCGAGCATCACGCGACCTTCATCGAGTTGCCGCAGAATGTCGACGGCTGAGGCACCGGCCGAAATCTCGTAGCGGCCCACCTTTACGCGTGGCGCGCGCTCAAGGGCGCGCGCCCACCATTCGACGAGGCGCGGATTTTCCAAAGCCCCCTGCGCCGCCAAATCATTGAGCACGCTGCGCAGCGTCTCGCCGCGCACGATCTCGATTTGCACGGCCTCGAGGTGCGGACCCGGCGCCGTGACCTTGGCGCCCAGCCAATAAAAGCCAAGCCCTCCGCCGACGCCGGCGAGCAACACCACGAACAGCAGGGAGCGAGGGATGCGCACGGCTCAGAGTCTAAACCGTCAGGCGCGATCGAGGGGCCGACGACCCTCAGCCGTTGAAGCGCCGGAAGACGAGCGTGCCGTTGGTACCACCAAACCCGAAGCTGTTGGATACCGCAACGTCAATCGGCATCGGCCGCGCTGCGTTTGGCACGTAATCGAGATCGCATTCGGGATCGGGGTGCTGCAAGTTGATGGTTGGCGGTGCCACCTGATCACGGATGGCGAGCACCGAGAGTATGGCCTCGACCACGCCTGCGGCGCCGAGCAGGTGCCCGGTCATTGACTTGGTCGAACTTACCGCGAGGCGGCGCGCATGCTCGCCGAACGTCTGTTTGATCGCCACGGTTTCGGCGCGATCACCGAGCATGGTCGAGGTGGCGTGCGCGTTCAGATATTGCACTGCCGAGGGATCGAGCCGCGCATCACGCAGCGCGTTACGCATTGCGAGGTGTGCGCCCGCGCCATCCGCCGGCGGCGCGGTGATGTGATACGCATCACCGCTCATGCCAAAGCCGATCAACTCGGCGAAGATGTTCGCGCCGCGGGCCCGTGCGTGCTCGAGCTCTTCGAGGATGACGGCGCCGCCGCCATCGGCGGCAACAAACCCATCGCGATCACGATCCCAGGGCCGCGAGGCCTCGGTCGGGCTGTCGTTCCGCTGCGAGAGCGCCTTGGCTTGCGAGAAACCGCCAATGCCGAGCCGTGTGGTCGACATCTCGCCCCCGCCCGCCACGATGACATCCGCATCACCATACTGGATCGCTCGAAACCCGAGCCCAATCGCGTGAGTCGAGGTGGTACAGGCTGTGACCACGCCGAGATTTGGCCCCTTGAGGCCATAGCGAATCGACAGGTGCCCCGAGATCATGTTGATGATCGAGGCCGGAATAAAGAACGGCGAAATCTTGCGCGGGCCGTTGGCGGCGAGAAAAGCGTCGTGCTCGGACTCGATGGTCGCCAGACCGCCGATGCCAGCCCCCGTCACGACACCGCAACGTTCGGCATCGTGTTTGCTGAAGTCTATCCCCGAATGGGTCACGGCCTGAATGCCCGCGGCCATGCCGTACTGCACGAATTCATCCATGCGACGGGCTTCTTTGGGTGTGATGTAGTCGCCGACCGTGAACCCGCGTACGGCACCCCCGATGCGGGTGGCGAAGGCGCCGGTGTCGAAACGAGTAATGAGGCCGATGCCGCTCTCGCCGCGCAGCACAGTATCCCATGCACTCGCCACGGTGCTGCCGATCGGAGAGACGATACCGAGACCAGTGACGACAACTCGACGCTTGCTCACGGGAGCCTCACGCGTTGAAAAGCGGACGACGCAAACGCCTGGGGCCGCGGATCGTGGACGGCCCCGAGGGAGTCACGCTACGAACGGCTCAGCCCTTGCGGCGCGCCGTCACGTAATCGATGGCTTGCTGAACCGTGGTGATCTTTTCTGCGTCTTCGTCGGGTATCTCGGTCTCGAATTCTTCCTCGAGAGCCATCACGAGTTCGACGGTATCGAGCGAGTCGGCACCGAGATCGTCGACGAACGACGCGGTGTTGGTGACTTGCTCCAACTTGACGCTCAGTTGTTCGGCGACGATGGCTTTGACTTGCTGTTCGACAGTGCTCATCTGTGTAGTGTCCTCTTGGCGACCTGTAACACCGATACCCACTCTGGAGCTCCGGGCGCGGAATTGTAGGCCAAGCGGGCCGCGCTTGCCATAACTTGGGGGTTAAGCCCCTGTTTTGTATGGTAAAGCCAACGCTGTACCACAAATCCAACAAAATCTACTGGCCGGGTGCTCGCCCGTCGTCTCAGCCGAGGTACATCCCGCCATTAACGTGAAGCGTGTGGCCGGTGACATAGGCGCCCGATGGAGCCGCGAGAAAAAGCACTGCCGCGGCAATGTCGGCCGGATCACCGAGGCGGCCGAGCGGAATACCCCCCGCAAGCGCCGTACGCTGCGCCCCATCGAGGGCGCGGGTCATGTCGGTGTCGATGAAGCCGGGCGCGACCGCGTTCACGGTGATGTTACGACTCGCGACCTCGCGGGCAAGCGAGCGGGTGAGGCCAATGATGCCGGCCTTCGCAGCCGCGTAGTTGGTCTGCCCCGGGTTGCCGAGCGAGCCGACCACCGAGGTGATGTTGATGATGCGACCAAAGCGGGCTTTCATCATGTGCCGCAGGCAGCTGCGACTCAGGGCGAATACCGAGGTGAGGTCGGTCGCGATCACCTGATCCCACTCCTCGGGCTTCATGCGGACCAGCAAGTTGTCTCGGGTGATCCCCGCGTTGTTGACCAGAATGCCGGGCTGTTCCCCCCTCGCCTCGAGCTCTTCGAGCAGGGCTGCGACCGAGGCGGCTGAGCTGACATCGAGCACGGCACCCCGACTGCCGGCCGCCAGCCCGCCAAGATGCGTGCTGATAGCGGTAGCGCCAGCTTTGCTGGTCGCCGTGCCAACCACGCGGGCGCCAGCCTTGGCGAGTGACTCGGCGATCGCACGGCCGATGCCCCGGGTCGCGCCCGTTACCAGCGCCTTTTGACCCGTGAGATCGTAGCTGACTGACATGGGCTACTCCGCGACCGCGGCAAACGCTTTATCGAGACTCGCAGCATCTTCGAGCGCGAAGCAAGCGAGCTCGGGCGACTTGTCGATACGGCGGTTGAGGCCGCTCAGCACGTTGCCCGGACCACACTCAATGAGGCGAGTGACACCGAGCCCGATCAGCGCTTGTACTGTGGCGACCCAACGAACCGGGCTGGCAAGTTGCCGATAGAGCAAGTCGCTAATGGCGGTCGGATCGCGATATTCACGCGCATCCACGGAACTCAAAAATCGGCTCTGCGGGCTCGCGAGCGTGATGCGATGCAGACGCTCGCGCAGACGTTCGGCGGCGGGTTTCATGAGGCTGCTGTGACAGGGCACGCTAATAGGTAAAGGCAGTGTCCGCTTCGCACCGCGCGCCTTGGCTGTCTCGACGAGACGCTGCAGCGCGCTCGCATGTCCCGCGGCCACCACCTGTTCCGGGGCATTGAAATTAACCGCCTCGACAACTTCGCCTTGCGCGGCCTCGGCGCAGGCCGCTTCCATGTCGGCATCGGAGAGTCCGAGCACGGCCGCCATGCCCCCTTGCCCAGCAGGCAGAGCATCGCGCATCACTTCGCCCCGAAAGCGCACCAGCGCGACCGCTTGCTCGAATTCGAGCACGCCCGCGGCCACAAGCGCGGTGAACTCGCCGAGGCTATGACCTGCGACCCACTGCGGTAGAGCACCGCCGCGGTTCCGCCAGACGCGCCAGGTGGCAACCCCCGCGACCAACATCACCGGTTGTGTGATCTCGGTGAGCGAGAGCGACTCGGTAGGACCCTCCTGCGCAAGTTTCCATAGATCGAAGCCGAGAACCGCCGAAGCGGCGTCGAAAGTCTCGCGCACCACGCCGTCCGCAGCGGCGAGCTCCGCCATCATGCCGACCGATTGCGATCCTTGACCCGGAAAGACGAAGGCTGCGGACATCGATCAGTGCTCCCCCTATCGAGCCAGCATTATACGGCGCCGGTAACGCCCTTCGGTCGCCAGCATCCAACGCGGGGCCATCATGTCGCTTTGTTATGATCGAGCGCATCAGCCCGAGGATGCAGCGTGCGCAAGCAATCAAGTGGTTTTACCTTGATCGAGATCATGGTCGTGGTGGTGATCTTAAGCTTACTCGCTGCCTTCATCGTGCCGCGGGTGATGGATCGGGTGGATGAGGCGCGCGTCACGAAGGTACGCGCCGATCTGCAGGCCATCGAAACAGCGCTCGCCATGTATCGGCTCGACACCGCGCGCCTGCCAACGACGGCACAAGGCCTCGCGGCACTCGCGCAAAAACCCGATGACCCCACGGTGCGCAACTGGCGCAGCGGCGGCTACATGGCCCGCCTGTCGCGCGATCCTTGGGGCAGCGAATACCGTTATCGACAACCCGGGACACGCGGACCCGGTTTCGATCTTTATTCGCTAGGTCCCGACGGTCTCGAGGGCAGTCCGGACACCGATGAAGACAACATCGGTAATTGGTCGCTAGGCAATTGAAGACTCGGGGTTTCACCCTAATAGAAGTCCTCGTGGTGGTGACGATCATCGCCATCGTCACCGGAGCCGCACTGCTCTCCCTTGGTCTGATCGGCGGGCAAAGTGGTTCTGCGCGCGATCTCGAACGCCTGCAGTCGCTGCTGCTCGATGCGCGCGACCGTGCCGAGCTCGAAAATCGGGCCTATGGCGTGCGCCTGCTCGCCGACGGCTATGAGTTTCTGGTTTTCGATACGGCTACCGGCCGCTGGCTGCCGATAGTCGATCGCGTCTTCGGTGGCGCGCGTTGGGCGAACCCGCTGGAGCTCGAACTCGATGTCGAGGGCAGACGCGTGCTGCTGCGTCGAGAGCCGGAGCGCGATCTCTCGTCCGCGCCCGATTTCGGAGTCGATGCAGCCGGCGAATTCACCGCCTTCGAGTTGCGGGGCACCGTAGGCTCGCCGCCGCGAGTTTGGCGGCTGGCGCCCGACAATGAGGGGGAACTGCAACTGCGTGAGCTCGAGGCAGGCCGCGAGGTGCGCCGATGATCGCGCCCATCGGACTCACACGCTTGGCCGGCGTGCGCGGCTTCACGCTGATCGAAGTGCTAGTCTCCTTGGTGATTGTCGCACTCGGTATTGCCGCTGTCATGTCGGCCTTGCTGTCCTCGGCCGATGGCACGGACCGCCTGCGTGAGCGCAGCCTCGCCGAGTGGGTAGCGGCGAACCGCATTCTCGAAACGCGGCTCGCTAAAGATTTCCCGGCACTCGGCAGCAGCGAGGGCAAGGCCACCATGGGCGGGCGTGACTTTCAGTGGCGGCAGCGTATCGAGCGTACCGCCATCGATGGCGTAATCGCCATCGTCGTCGAAGTTCGTGCCGAGGGCGCGCGCGATTGGCTGGTCACGCTGCGTGGTGGACGCAGTGAAAACTTGGTAGTGAGTGGAGATGCGGACGCGCTGTGGGACACCGCCGTCAGGACCCCGCCATGAGACGGCCGAAAGGATTCACGCTGCTCGAGCTCCTGGTGGCGCTATTCGTCGCTGCGGTCATGTTCGCGATCGGCTACGCCGGACTCGCGCAAGTCGCGGCAAACCGCGTGCAAATTTTGCAAGCGCAACGCGATCTCGGCGAGTTACAACGAGTGGTGCGTGTGCTCAGCAACGATCTGTCGCAACTCGATCCACGACCCATTCGCGACGAGCTTGGTCGCAGTGTCTCGCCCGCCCTGAGCGCTTCGCCCGGTACGCCCTCGCCGCTGGCGTTTACGCGTAGCGGTCGCGCCGGTGCCTCGGCGCATACGCGCAGCAGCCTGCAGCGCATCGAATATTCTTTGGAGAACGGCGCGGTAGTCCGCATGACTTGGTCTGCGCTCGATCGCGCCCAGGGCACACAAGCCGCCCGCCGCGTGCTGATACGCGGTGTACGCAAGCTGCAGTTTCGCTTTCTCGATGGGCGCGGCGAGTGGACGGACATCTGGCCACAATACCAGCCCACCGAGGGCGCCGCCGCCGGCACCTTGCGCAGTCGTCCGAGGGCGATCGAGTTTACCCTGGAGAGCGAGACACAAGGTGTCATCCGTCGCCTCATCGAGGTGCCGGGATGAGCCGCGCGCGTGGCGTAGCCCTGATGACCGCACTCATCGTCGTGGCGATCGCGACCGCCATCGCGGCGGCGATATTCTTTGACACCGGACTTATGTTACGACGCAGCGAGGGCACTTCGGGACAGGAGCGCGCCCTGTTGCTGGCCGGCGGCGCCGAAGCGCTCGCCGCGCGAATTCTGGGGGAGGAACTCGACACCGGTAATGCGCCTATTCACCCGGGGCAACGCTGGGCAAATCCGCTCGGGCCGATTGAAATCGAGGATGCCGGTGTGCTGCAGGGGCAGCTGGTCGATTTGCAGGGCCGATTCAATCTCAACAGTCTTATCGATAAAGACGGGCAGGTCGATCCGATCGCTCTGGAAATCTTCGAGCGCCTGCTGCGAGTACTCGAGCTCGAGCCCGCGTGGGCGTCCAAGCTTGCAGATTGGATCGACGCCGACGACCTGCCGAGCAGCGGGGGCGCAGAAGATGATACCTACACCGCGTTGCGACCGGGCTATCGCCCCCCGAATCGTCCGGTGACTTCGATCACGGAGCTGCTGCTGCTGCCGGGCTTCGACATCGTGCGCTTTGAGCGCTTGGCGCCGCACGTGACGGCCCTACCGCGCGATGCATCGGTCAATCTTTGTACGGCGACGCCCGCCCTGCTCGATGCCCTCGCCGATGAGCGCCAGTGGCTGGGTGCCGAGGACGCCCTCGCTCGCAATCGTGCGCGCGATTGTTTTCCGCGGCGCGATGCATTTAAGGCGACGCTCAGCACCCCGGAGGCCTTCGAGCGGCTGGATCGCGCCCTGGGACTCGGCGAGCGCAGTCGTTATTTTCAGCTACAGACGACGAGTCTCGTTGGCACCACGAGTTTCTCCTTGTACAGTCTGCTGCGCTATGAAACGGCACCCCCCGACCCACCTCGCATGAGAGTGATGCTTCGGAATACGATGCCATAACTGACGCATTCGATGACCCAGACGCTCTACCTTCGTCTCACTGAACTCGCCGCAGACGCGCCTGTCGAGGGACTCCTCGTCGCCGCCGACGGCATTGTCGTCGCCGAAGCGACAACGGGTGCGCTGACCGAGTTCGCGGCACGTTGTCCGGGGGCACGCGTCATCGCGCTGGTCCCCGGGTCCGAGGCGCTCGCGACCACGGCGCGGCTACCAAAAATATCGGCCGCCAAAGTTCGTACCAGCCTTCCCTACGCACTCGAAGAATTTCTCGCCAGTGACCTCGACGCTCAGCACTTTGCGATCGGCCGCGCTGCGGCACGCGCGGCCACGAGCAGCGGCGAGGCCGGGCTCAATGTGCCAGTAATCGTCATGCTCCGGACGCGGCTTGATAGCTGGGTAGATCTCTTGCGAGCGCAGGGGCTGGAGCCCGCTGCGATGCATCTCGAAGATTCCTGCGTCGCGGCCAAACCCGGCGATGTCGTCGGCTGGATGCGCGCGGACGAGCTCTTGTTGCGCAGCCCGAGCGGTGACGCTGTGGTCGGGCGCAGTGACGATCTCGCCGCCGCGCTGCAGCTCTTGCCCACGGATCCGCCGGCCGCCACGCTCGGACTGCAAATTCATGCGACTGCCGATGAACGCGCGCGACACGGTGCCTTGATCGAACATGCTGCTACAGGCTTTTCGCGCGTCAGTTGGCTGGCGTTGCCGAGTTCGCCATTACCGTGGTTGGTGTCGCAGCTCGCCATCGCCGCCCCTATTGATCTTTTGCAGGGCGAGTTCGCGCCGCGCAAATCGGTCGCAATCGGAGTCACGCGTTGGCGGCTTGCCGCAGCACTCGTAGCGGTAATGTTTTTGCTGCATGTTGGCGAGCGTATGTTCGTGTGGCAACGCGATAACACCGCAGCCGCACTGCTCGAGCGCACCTTGTTCGACGCGGTGAAATCAGTGCGGCCCGAGGTTCAATCGCCGAACGACGCCCAGGCTTTGCTGGGTAAGCGTGACAGTAGCGGACGCGCGCTGACAACCGCCCTCGCTGACCTCGCCGCCGCCGGTGCGGCCGCCGACTCCCTCGGACTCGTCGCGGTGGAGGCCGGTAACGTGCGGATCGAGTTCCGAAGCTCGCTGGCCACCGACAATATCGAGAAATCTTTGATAGCAGAGAACTGGCAAGTCCGCAAAGACGCGATGATCGACGGGCGGGTCGTACTCACCTTGAATAGAGCGCGATCGGAGCGTGCTCCGTGACGTCACGCGAGTTAAAAATATCGGCAGTCTGGCAGTCGCTACGCGAGGCGATGGCCCAGCTGTCCGAGAGCGACCAGCGTACAGTGCGCCGCGGCGGCCTGGTCGTTGCCGCTATCTTGATCATCGGCGGCCTGGTGATCGTCAATGATAAAGCGCGCGCCGCCGAGCAACGCCTCGCCGATCGCCAAGCGCAACTGGCTGACCTACCCATGCAGCTCGCTGAGCTGCGCCGCGGTGCACGTATAGGCGCGAGCGCCGAGCTGCCGCTGCTCACCCTTGCGCGCCAAGCGGGTGAGCTCGTCGGCGCGGTGCCCGAGGTCGAGGCCGGTGCTGATGGTTCAGCCAAACTGCAACTCACAGCGGTCCCCTTCGATACTATGCTCGAGCTTGTCGCGACTCTCGAAGCCGCGAAAGTAGACATCCGCCGGCTGCGCCTCGATGCTGCCGGCGGCGGTCGGGTGAACGCGGCGCTCGAACTTGCACCTCGCCGCTCGTGAGTCGTCGCCGACTGCTTATCACGCTCGTTGTCAGCGGCGCACTCGTCGGCTTACTCACCTGGCTGCCCGCGCGGGTTTTTGGAGCGATCTTGCCCGCGGGTGTGCAATGCAGCGAGTTGAGCGGCAGCGTCTGGGCGGGCCAATGCGCGGGACTCTCGATCCGCGGCAGTCGCTCGGGTGAGGTGCGTTGGCATTTCTATCGACCGCAGTGGCAACCCTTTATCGCCAATATCGGCTTCGTTTGGACGCCGAGGGGCGGCGCGACGAGTTCGACAAGCGTCGCCGGCGTAATCGCCGCAAGACTCGATGGTCGCTTGGTGCTGCAGATCAACTCGGCGCAACTCTCGCTGCAAGCCTTACGCGACGCCATGCCAGCGGACCTCACACTGGGACCGCTTGCCGCCCTTGCCGGCAAGCTGGAAAGCCACGGCCTGCTGATCGAGCTCGATGAGCGCCGTCAACTCGCCGCGCTGCGCGGAGCTGTCGAGCTGCGCGACACGCGGCTACTTCGATTCAATACCGCAGTCGGCGACTTTGTTGCCGAGTTTGCCGGAGTGACCGGGCGCATCAAAGATCAGGGCGGGCCGTTGATGCTGGCGGGCGAGGCGCGCCTGACGGAACCCGGCGCCTATGAGGCTACGCTGCGGATTGTCCCAAAGATAACCGGCCTCTTGCCGACACTGCCGGGTGGTACCCCCCTCGAGATCAGCGTCGACGGCCGGCTTTGAGCCCGCCACTGACGGATCGCTGCCGATATTCCTCGAGTAACTCGCCGATGCGTGCGAACACAGTGCGCAGCGTCGCGGCGTCGGGTAGATTAGTGATACGGAAGTGGTTGGTGTACGGCACGTTGAAGCTCACACCGGGCGCCACCAGCACGTGCTTTTGCTCAAGTAACTCGAGCGAAAACGCCTGATCGTCAAAGCTGGGAATCTCGTCGCTCACGCCGATGAAGCCATAGAGCGCGCCCTGCGGAACTCGTGCGATTAACGCCGGGTTGTCGCGGGTGGCTTCAACGATTGCGCGTCGCGACTCGTACAAGCGCCCACCGGGTGCGCAGAGTTCACGAATACTTTGGTAACCACCCAGCGCCGTCTGCACGGCCCACTGCCCGGGCACGTTGCTGCACAGACGCAACGAGGCCAGCAGCTCCATCGCGTTGATGAAATCTTGCGCAGCGCGAAGTTTACCCGAGATGACCGCCCAGCCAACGCGATAGCCACAGGCTCGATAAATCTTTGATAAGCCCGACATGGTGACACAGACGGTATCTTCGATGATCGTCGCCAGCGGTACGAACTCGGCGTCATCATAGGTAATCTGGTCGTAGATCTCGTCGCAAAACAACACGAGTCCACGTCGCTCGGCAAGTTCGACAATGCGCTCGAGGACAGACCGGGGATACACGGCGCCGGTCGGATTATTGGGATTTATCACGACGATCGCCCGGGTTCGTTGCGTCACTAGCGCCGCGATCTCCTCTGGATCGGGCACGAAATTATTCCCCGGATGACAGGGGTAATGCACCGCCCGCCCGCGATTGAGGTTCACGGCCGCAGTCCACAACGGATAGTCGGGGCTCGGTACCAACACCTCATCGCCATCGTCGAGCATGGCGCGTAACGCGAGATCGATCAGCTCCGAGACCCCGTTACCAATAAAAATCTCTTCAACCGAGACGCCCTGCACACCCCGCCCCTGCTGCTGCATCACGATCGCTTCGCGCGCCGGAAAGATACCCTTCTGGTGACAGTAGCCCTCGCTTTCGGAAAAATTTGCGATCATGGCAAGACGCATGGTCTCGGGCGTACGAAATCCGAACAGCGCGGGGTTGCCGATGTTCAGCGAGATGATCTCGTAGCCCTTACGCGAGAGTTCGAGCGCGCGGCGAGCAAGGCCACCACGAATCTCGTAGCGCACATTGCGCAAACTCTCACTGGTACGAACGTTCGATTCGGGCGTCATGGCGGACCCGGTCGGCAACGCCGGCCACACGGCCGACCGGGCCGCGAAGGATATCGGGTCGGACCACGCTGCGGAAGGTTCAGCAAGTTCGTTTCAGCGGCGGCAACCCGAGTGCACCCGGATTCATCGTCCCAGCGGGATCGATGGTGTTTTTGATCGCGCTGACGAATCTTGCCGCCTCTGGCCGCAGCGAATCGAAATAGGGATAAGTTTTACCAAGTTGATTCGACGCCGCACCAAGTTCTGCAAACAGCGCAACCAACTTCCACCGAATTTCGTCCACCAGCGCGCGCGCGGCGGGGTTCGGCGCAGGTTCAGTTAAGCGTGCACGGGCCGCAGGGGTAAGCGCGCGCCCATGAATGGGCAGCCACTCGTCATGCCAGCGCAGCACGGGCTCGAAACTGAAGGCAGTCGTGCCGATCGCAATCAGTAGGTGGGTCATCCAGACGCCGTGTTCACGCATCCGCTCGCGGTAGGGATCGACGACGCGCGCGCTTGCTGCCATGATTTTGGCGGCATCAGAGTGCGCAACTTTTGCGTTCAGGGCGGCCCAACGTTCCCCCTCGGTCCCGAGCACGCCATCGGGCGGCGGAAACAAATTGGCGCGGATCGCCTTCGGAATGGAGTTTGGAACCTCGCGACCGCCGTGCGCTATGCAGGCTTGACGGCAGGCATTAAGGTCAGCGACGAGCGACTCTGCGCTGCGTGCGGCACAGGTCACATGCAAAGAATATGCTTGCTCGGGCAAAAATTTTCTGCCTGTAGTCACGAGTTTGATACCCTCGACGATTCCTTTGAACCAGCCGGCTTCCTGACGCATGACTTTCAGCAGCATGCCCACATCGTCAATCAGACCTTCGGAACGCAAGTTTTTGCGGGTCGACACGGGATCGAATACGTAGGCCTCCTCGGCGGCACCCGTTCGCGCCACCGCCGACAAGGCAGCCCCGGCAGACTCCATGCTGTTGAAGACGAACGATGCGTGTCCGCTACAGGCGGGCATGCGCATGAGCTTGAAGCTGGCCGCGACCTTGACGCCGAAGGCACCCGACTCGTGCGTGAATAACCCGGTGAGATCGGGGCCACAGGTCCGATAGAAAGGTTTGTCGACATTTTTGAAGGCGCACTGCCCGGTGGCGAGCACGCTGCCATCAGCCAGCACCACCTCGAGACCGAGCACCTGATCGGCGGCAGTACCGTGACGCGCCGTGCCCAAAAATAGCGCGCCGTTCGACAAGCCACCACCAACCGTTGCTTGCGCGCCCGAGAACGTGCCAAAGAATGGCAGTCGCAAACCGAGCGGCGCAAGCGTGTCGTAGATACGCTTCCAGGTCACCCCCGCCTCAACAGTGATGTACATATCTTCGGCATTTACCTCGACGATACGGTTGAGTCGCGAGGTGTCGAGGATCACCGCCTGTTCGTGCACCGGCAAGTAGCCGCCGGTGTAGGAGAGCCCGCCGCCACGACCGATGACGGCGTAACCCGCCTGAGTGGCGGCTGCCACCATTTTAGCGCATCGCGATTTGCTGCGCGGTCGCAGTACAGCAGCCGCAGTCATGCCACGAGAGTAAACGTCGCTCGAGTGCGTGCGTCGCTCTTCGAGATCGAGCACGACCTCATCGGCCTCATAGGCAGCAAAGGCTCGAGCGACAGCGCCGGCCACTGCGTCGACCTCGAAACTCGGTTGTGCAGACATCGGCGACCCCCCCCCTGTCGATCAAAT
>VGTW01000015.1 GCA_016874555.1 Gammaproteobacteria bacterium
CCAGGCTAGTATCGACAGCAGGTTCGGCAGGGCGCGAGTGATTTGCGCAAAACCCATGAAAATGGTGTGACCTCCGTACACGAGTCGCTCGCCGAGATGCGAGAGCTTCGAGTCGGTATGCGCCATGGCCATATTTAGCGACAGCCGTACCAGTTCCGGTGCTGCGGTGACGGTATCGCGTGCTTCGATCCGAAATCTTTGACCGACCTGGAGATCGGCTGCGCGTCGTCCACTCCAAGCAGCGGTTGCCTCTAGCGTCCAGCCGCGTGGTACGCCTTGACGGATCACGGTGGCGTCGACGGCTCTACCGATCGCATCGAGCTCATCGGTATGGCCGGTGCACGTTTCGGGATCGCGGCAAGGAAGCATTGGGCAGCGCCAGAAATGGAGTACGGTCGCGCCGCGCTGGTTGGTCGTGGTCATTTCGAGGGCGACAATGCCTGTGGCAGCCCGACCCGCTTGCGCACGGTTCTGGCGCAGGCCCACCACGCGGGTGCGCGTGTGCAAGGTATCGCCCGTGAAGACGGGTTGTTGCATCGCGAGACCACGGTAGAAGAGATTACCCTTGACGCGCTGCGAGGCCCACGTCGACTGCCCGATCGCGATATTGATGGCGAGCAGCGGATGGCAGAGCGGCTGCTCGGCGCCGGTCACGCGCGCAGCAGTGGCCGCATCGAGCGGCAGGCGCAGACGATCACCAAACAGCGCTTGATGAAGGGCGCTATGGCCGGCGTTCAAAGTGATCGCCGGCGCATCGAACTCGAGCCCCGGATAGAGATCCTCGAACCATGGGCCGCCGATATCGATCACCTCGGTCGGGCTCATGCGAAGGTTCTAAAGAGCATGCGTAGGGCTACCAAAGAAAGAAATCCACCAAATATTTTGGATAGCGTGCGCTTGTCCAGCGAGTGTGCGAGGCGCGCGCCAGCGGGGGCGGTAAGCATCGAGAGGGGTGCGACCAGAGTCAGCACAAGCAGGCTGACGAGGCCCACGGTAGCTCCCGGTAGCGCGACGCCCGGACTCGCCAGCAGGTAGCCCACAGTGCCGGGAACCGACAGCAACAGGCCAAAGAAAGCGGCGGTTCCCACAGCCTGGTGAATGGCGCCACCGGTCAAGGTCATGGCGGGCACCGACAACGTGCCTCCGCCTACCCCCATCATCGAGGACACACCACCAATCACGGTGGCGATGAGCTTGCCAGCGAGGCCTTTTGGCACGCGCTCAGCGAGGCGCAGATGATCGAGTGGCAAAAACATTTTTAAGGAAATTAGCGCGGCGACCGCGCCGAAGACGCCCGTTAGCACCTCATCGCTGGCCCGCGAGGCTAGCAGGCTGCCGACAAGACCCCCGAGGATGATCCCGGGGGCCCAGCCGCGGACAATATCCCAATCGATTCCGCCGCGCCGGTGGTGGGCACGTGAGGAGGATATCGAGGTCGGTACGATGGCCGCGAGCGAGGTGGCCACTGCCACGTGCATGCACCACTCGCGCGGGAAACCGGCGTAGGGCAGGGCGAGCTCGAGGACTGGGACCATGACGATACCGCCGCCCACGCCGAGCAAGCCGGCGAGCAGCCCCGCACCCAGGCCCGTTACCACGAGCAACAGTGCCAGCAGCCAGAGCGTGGAAGGGTCGAAGGCCAAAGCCATGCGGGCGGAGAGTGTACGGGAAGTTTCGTCCGTGCGTGGCAACACGTAGAGTGCAAGCGATGCAGTGGCATAACGGCACCGATCGTCGTCAGTTCATGATTTGCGCGGCCGGCGCTGCGAGCGGCGCGTGGCTCGCCTTGGAACTGCCGGAGGCGGAGGCCATCGAACGGCAGGATGCGGGGCTGCCTTTGCCGCCGACGGCTTGGCGCAGTTCCGCGTGGCTCACGATGCAGTCCGACGGCTCGATCCTCGTCACCGTCCACAAAGCCGAGATGGGGTAGGGCGTCCTGACTGCGTTACCGATGCTGATTGCCGAGGAGTTGGCACTGCCGATGTCTCGGGTCGCGGCCGTGCTCGCGCCTGCCGCCGATGAATTTCGTGACGAGCGGGGTAATCAATCGACGGGTTACTCGAGCAGTATTCGCACCAGCTATCTGCCGTTCAGAACTTTGGGTGCTACGGCTCGCGAGCTTTTGCTCGCGGCGGCTGCGCGCCGGTGGCAAGCCGACCCGACGCGGCTGCGGGTGCAGGATGGCCACGTGGTCGACCCGGCGAACAGTGCCTGTCGGGTGCCATTTTCGGCGTTGCTCGAGACCGCGCGCACACTGGCCCTACCCGATAAGCCGACTCTCAAAGATTCCTTGCAGTTTCGGTTGCTCGGCACGCGTCCGATGCGACTCGATACGCCATCAAAGATTGACGGCAGTGCCGTGTTCGGCATCGATTTCAAACTGCCCGGGATGAAGGTGGCCGTGCTCGAGCGCGCGCCCACGTTCGACGGTGTCTTGAGCGATGTCGACGATGCCGCAGCGCTCGCCATTCCAGGGGTGATGTCGGTGCGAGTGCTGCCGATAGGCGTTGCGGTGATCGCGGATTCTTTCTGGGCAGCACAGCGTGGGCGAGTCGCGCTCAAAATCGATTGGGATCCGGGGGCTAACGAGGCGCACAACTCGGCGCAGCACGAACGCGAGCTGACAGGACCCATGACCGATCAAGGTCTGCCGGCGCGCGCACGCGGTGATGTCGATCGTTTGCGTCGCGATCCTGAAAACCGTTGGCTCGGGGCCCATTATTTTGCGCCATTCCTCGCCCATGCTGCGCTCGAGCCGATCGCCACTACGGTCTGGTTACATGATGATCTGTGTGAAATCTGGGTGGGTAACCAAGCCCCCTCGCGTGCGCAGGATGCGGCGATGAAAGTCACTGGTTCGCCGGCTGAGCGGGTCAAGGTGAACTGCCTGCAGATCGGCGGCTCCTTCGGTCGTCGCGGCGAGCGCGATTACATCACCGAGGCGGTGACGGTTGCCCGCAGCATGCCGGCGACGCCGATTAAGCTGATGTGGAGTCGCGAGGACGATATGCGCGCGGACTTCTACCGTCCCGCGAGCACGCATCGGGTGGCGGGCTGTGTCAATCCACGGGGCGAGCTCATTGGTCTTGCTCATCGCGTGGTCGCGCCGTCGATCGCGCGCCGTCGCGCACCCCAGATGCTGACCACTGGCCATGATTTTTTGCTGACGCAGGGCAGCGATGACTCGCTCTACGACATCCCGCATGTCCGCGTCGATTACCACGAACTCGATCTTGGCGTACCGGTCGGTTTTTGGCGCTCGGTTGGGCACTCGTATAACGTATTCGTGATCGAAAGTTTCATCGACGAGATGGCGGCCTTGGCCAAGCGCGATCCCTTGGCCTTGCGGCTCGAATTGCTGCGCAACGATCCGCGGATGCGGCGCGTGTTGCGGGCCGCCGCCACGGCAGCGGGTTGGGGGCGCAAGCTTGGCGCGGGAATGGGTCTCGGCATTGCGTGCTCGAAGAGCTATGAAACACGGGTTGCAGTAGTCGTCGAGATTAAAGTCGAGGGCGCGAGTTGGCGTGCGACTCGCATTTGGTGCGCGGTCGATTGCGGCAGTGTGGTCCACCCGGGTCAGGTAGAGCAGCAGATTCAGGGTGGTCTCGTATTCGGGCTCACGGCAGCGATGTACGGCGAGATCACCTTCGACAAGGGCGCCGTCCAGCAGGCCAACTTTGATGCTTACCCGTTGCTCGCGATGTCGGCGATGCCGCACATCGAGGTGCAGTTGATCGCGAGTGATGAGTCGCCGACCGGTGTTGGCGAGCCGGCGACGCCGGTCATCGTGCCCGCCGTGGCCAACGCTTTGTTTGCCACCTCCGGTCAACGTCTGCGGCGCATGCCGTTCAAGCTCAAAGAACCGCCGAAAGAGACTGCAAAATCGCCGTCAACCTTGCGTCGTCCGGTCACCGACCGATAAAGTTCAGAAGTTTTACTCAGCGCAGGTCGACATTGCATGTCGCTTTCTCCGTGGTTCGTTCACAAGTTCGGTGGTTCCAGCGTTGCCGACGCCGCCTGTTTCGAGCGGGTGGCCGCCATTCTGGACATGCAACCCGCCGGCCGGCTCGGCGTGGTGCTCTCGGCGTGTAAGGGTGTTACCGATGGGTTGCTTGCGCTAGTCGCTCAGGCGGAGCGCCAAGATGCGACCTACAAGGCCGGGCTTGATGCGTTGCGCGAACGGCACGACAAAATTGCCGTGTCGCTGCTCTCGGCCGAAACCGCGCAGCGCTACATGGCGGGGTTCGATAGTGACCGGCAGGACATCGACGGCATCTTGCAGGCCGTTCGGCTGACGCGCTCGGCGGGCCGGCATATCACCGATCTAATCGCTGGTTTTGGCGAGATCTGGTCGACGCGGCTCTTTCGCGAGTTCTACGCCGCCCGTGCGCAGACCGGTAGAGCGCGCGCGGGCGCCGTGCGTTGGCTCGATGCGCGCGAGGTCGTGGTCATCGAGTGGGGCCCGCTGGGGCCGGCTGTGCAGTGGGAAGAGTCGCATCGTCGCCTGCAGGCGACGGTGAACGCAGACTTCTCCGGCACGCTGATCATAACGGGGTTCATTGCCGTCGATCAGCGCGGCGTGCAGACCACGCTCGGACGCAACGGCAGCGATTTCTCCGCTTCGATTTTCGGCTCGTTGCTCGATGCCGCTGAGATCCATATCTGGACCGACGTCGACGGCGTGCTGTCGGCTGATCCGCGTCGCGTACCCGACGCTCAGGTCATCGATTCTTTGTCGTATAACGAAGCGATGGAGCTCGCCTATTTCGGCGCCAAAGTTATTCACCCGCAAACTATGGCACCGGCGGTCGGTCGCGAGATTCCGATCTGGATCCGCAACACCTTCGCGCCGGATCATGCGGCGACACTGATTTGCGCGCATCCGCAGTCGGCGTTGCCGGTCAAGGGCATCACCTCCATCGAGAACATCGCCCTGCTGAATCTCGAGGGTGCGGGCATGATCGGTGTGCCGGGTACGGCCTCGCGACTTTTCGGGGCGCTGCGCGAGGAGGGAATCTCGGTGGTGCTCATTTCGCAGGGCAGCTCCGAACACTCGATTTGCTGCGCCGTGCCGCGTGATCAGGCGGATCGTGCCGTCGCCACAGTCCGCACGGCCTTTGCCCGCGAACTGGACGAGGGGCAAATTCAATCGGTGGAAGTCGATCGCGAGCTCGCGATCCTGGCCGTGGTCGGTGATGGGATGGCAGGCATCCCGGGTATCGCGGCCAAAGTATTCAACGCCTTGGGGACCGCAGGCGTCAACGTTCGTGCCATTGCGCAGGGCGCCTCGGAGCGCAACATCTCTGTGGTCGTGCCCGCCAAGGCGGCAACGCGCGCACTACGTGCCGTGCACTCCAGCTTTTATCTCTCGGCACACACCGTGTCCGTCGGCGTGATCGGCCCCGGGACGGTCGGTCGTGTCTTGCTCGGGCAGATCGCCTCGCAAAGCGAACGCCTACGTCGTGACTTCAAGCTCGATCTGCGCGTGCGTGGACTGATGTCCTCGAAGCGGATGCTGCTGTCGGACCGGGGGGTTTCCTTGAGCCAGTGGCAGGATGAGCTGGCCGCAGCCACGGTCGTGCCCGATCTGCAGGCCTTCGCCAACCATGTTGGTGTCGACTATCTGCCGAATCGCGTGATCATCGATTGCACAGCGAGTGGGGAGGTGGCCAAGCATTATCCCGCGTGGCTCGCCGCTGGCATCCACATCGTGACTCCTAACAAAAAAGCCAATAGCGCGCCCATGGCGTTCTATCGCGGTTTGCGTGATGCGCGCCGCGATGGCGGTACGCACTATCTTTACGAGGCGACGGTCGGTGCCGGTTTGCCGGTGATTCAGACGCTGCGTGATCTGTGCGAGACCGGCGATCAAGTCACGAGCATCGAGGGGATTTTCTCCGGTACGCTCGCATATCTGTTCAATGTTTACGACGAGTCGCGCAGTTTCAGCGAGATCGTGCTCGACGCCAAGCAGCGTGGCTACACCGAGCCCGATCCGCGCGATGATCTGTCCGGCTTAGATGTGGCGCGCAAGCTGATCATTCTTGGTCGCGAGATGGGCTTGTCGCTGGAGATGTCCGAGGTCAAGGTAGAAAGTCTTGTCCCAGCGGGTCTCGAACAAGGATCGATCGAAGAATTCTTGACGCGATTACCACAGCATGACGGCACCATGAAGACCCGTTTCGAGGCGGCTCGTGCCCGCGGCAAAGTGTTGCGTTATGTCGGCCGGCTGACGGCTAGCGGCACAGCAACCGTCGGCGTGGTCGAGTTCGACGTCAAGCATGCGTTCGCCAACATTGCGCTGACCGATAACGTCGTGCGTTTCGCGACGGCGCGGTATCACAATAATCCGCTCATCGTGCAGGGCCCGGGGGCGGGACCCGAGGTCACGGCTGGTGGAATCTTTGCTGATCTCTTGCGACTGTCTGCTTATCTGGGAGCGCGACTATGAGTGCCTGGCAGGGTCCGCGCGGTCTTGAGCGGGCGACCGCCTTCGCACCGGCCTCAGTTGGCAATGTGGGGATCGGTTTTGACATTCTGGGATTTGCCGTCGATGCCTTGGGTGATCGCATTACGGTGGCTCGTAGCGCAAAGCTGGGCGTGCGCGTAACCGGTTGCACCGGCGTGACTGCAGACTTGCCGCTCGAGGCCGAAAAAAACACGGCTGGCCGCGCTTTGCTCGCGCTCAACGTGGCGGCGAGGCCCGCCTTCGGATTCGAGATGCACATCGAGAAGGGGATCCCGCTGGGTTCGGGGCTCGGTGGCTCCGCAGCGTCAGCCGTCGGCGCGGTGGTGGCGGCCAATGCGTTGCTCGACACGCCGTTCGATAAGCTGGCCTTGCTCAAGTTCGCCATGCAGGGCGAGGCGGTGGCGAGCGGTTCGCCGCATGTCGATAACATCGCGCCGTCGCTGTTCGGTGGCTTGGTATTGACCGTCGGGATCGACAATCCGCGCGTCAAACGGATTCCGGTACCGGCGGGTATTTGCGCTGTGATCGCGCATCCGCACATGTTTTTGTCGACTAAGCAAGCCCGCGCGATTCTCAGGCGCGAGGTGGCTATGGCCGACTTCGTTTGGCAGACCGCGAATCTCGCCGGTTTCATTTCAGGTTGCTATACCGATGACCTCGATCTGATCCGCGAGGGTCTCAATGATGTCGTGATCGAGCCGCAACGACGCCAGCTAATCCCCGGCTTTTCGGCAGTCCGCGCCGCGTCGATCGCCGCGGGTGCGCTGGGCTGCTCAATCTCGGGTGCCGGTCCTACCATGTTTGCCTGGGCACAACGCACAGTCGCCGAGGCGGTTCGTGATCGTATGGTCAAGGAATTCGGTAACAACGGTATCGAGACCGATCACTGGATCGTCACCGTCGAATCCGACGGGGCGCGCGTCGTCGCTCAGTGAGATTGCCGATGGAATTTCGCAGCACGCGTGGGGCGCCAGAGCGGGTGGGGTTTTCGACGGCGCTGCTGCAGGGGCTTGCTCCCGACGGCGGCCTTTATGTGCCGGTCGAGTGGCCCGCGTTCACGATTAAAGATTTTGATGGTGCGACGTCCTTGCCGGAAGTTGGCGAGCGACTGCTGGCGCCGTTTGCGGTCGGTGATCGTCTCGAGTCGCAGCTGGCGGCCATCCTGCGCGATGCCTTCAGTTTTCCTGCGCCACGACATCTGGTGCCGGGTAGCGAGGCCGACGGCGGCTTGGAGGTTCTCGAGCTCTTCCACGGGCCGACCGCGGCCTTCAAGGATTTTGGTGCACGATTCTTGGCGGCCTGTTTTGAGTGGCTACGCGATTCCCGAGAACCCACGCTGAATATTTTGGTAGCGACCTCCGGTGACACCGGCGGTGCAGTGGCGGCGGCCTTTCATCGGCGGGCGGGTCTGGCGGTGACCGTGCTGTTCCCGAAGGGACTGGTCTCGCCTACACAGCAACGGCAGCTGACTTGCTGGGGCGATAATGTGCGCAGCTTCGCCGTACGCGGCACCTTCGATGACTGTCAGCGAATGGTCAAAGAGGCGTTCGTGGATGAGGTGCTGCGCGCGCATCAGCAGCTGTCGTCGGCGAATAGCATCAATCTTGGTCGGCTGTTGCCGCAGGCGGTGTATTACGCGACGAGCGGCCTCGAGTGGTGGCGCACGCGAGGCTCGAAGCTGTCGTTCATCATTCCAAGTGGCAACCTCGGTAATGCCGTCGCCTGCATCTGGGCGCGCCACATGGGGCTGCCGATTGGCGATGTGCTGTTGGCGCACAACGCGAATCAAACAGTGCCCGATTACCTGGCAACCGGGACGTGGCAGCCGCGTGCGAGCAAGGCGACGCTGGCCTCGGCGATGGATGTCGGTCATCCCTCTAATATGGAGCGACTGCGTGACCTCTACCCCGAGATTGATACGCTGCATGGTGCGGTGACGGCAGTTAGCATCGACGATGCAGCGATCGAGGCGCGCGTACGCACCGATTACGCGCGCTTCGGCGAGATTTGGTGCCCACACACGGCCGTGGGGGTCGAGGCGTGGGCGCGGCTCACACCCGAGGCGCGTCGCTCGCAAAAATGGTGCGTGGTGTCGACGGCGTCACCGGCCAAATTTCCGGAAACGGTCGAACCTTTGATCGGTGGCAAAGTAACCGTGCCGCCCTCGCTGGCGGCACTGCTCGATCGCCCGAGCCACCACGAAGAAATCGGCAGCACGCTTACTCATTTGCGAAGTGCGCTTGGTTGATGATCATGAGTTCCAATGTTTCTGAGAGTTGGTTGATCGTCGGCATTGCCGTAGCAGTAGGAGTACTGCTTGGCGTCGCGGTCTCGCTTGGCTGGCGTTGGTATCGGCAGTTTCGCGAGCGACAACGACGCAGGCGACGCATCGAGGCGGTGGCAGTCGATCATTTGCGCGATGTCGCCTTGCCTGATGGCAGCGGGGGCCTCCTGCATGTCGATTATCTGCTGTTGACCGCCCACGGACTTATAATCCTCGACGTGCGCGATATCGTCGGTAACGTGTTCGGCTCCGATCCCATGGTCGAGTGGATCGTCATGCAGGGCGCACGCCGTTTCACTTTTGCCAATCCGCAAGGTGCCATGTACGACCGCATTGCCGCACTCAAGACCCTGGCCGATGATGTACCCATCGATGGCCGCATCGTCTTCGGGCCGGGAGCCAAATTCCCCAAGGGTTCACCGCGACTTACCTTGCGCGAGGAATCTTTGGAGGCAGAGTTTCCGCTTGGTGAGCGTTCTCAGGCCGAGCAGTTGGTGGAGATTTGGCGCGGTGTGTGGGACCGACTTCGGGTGCAGCTCGCGCCCAGTTAATTGAGCGCACGCAGTTGAGCGCGCTCACGCCGGGGAGCAGCTGTGCTCGACCCGCCACCTCGGCGCCGAGCGTCGCAGCGGGGACTCGCGTCTGGGCGATGCGATCTTTCGGGATCGAGCATCACAGTTTCGCCAATCAAATATCGCGGTTGAAGGGGTTTTGGAGGCGCCTGAGCAATCGCATAGCGATGCGCATGAGTGTGGTCACAATGCCTGTGCCCATGCCGCTGTGCACGCCATCGTGCAGTGCTTCGACCTGCAGCGTATCAGTGAGATTGTCGCGCAGTGAGGTGTTGCACCAGAGCTGTGGGTAGTTACCGCATTCGGCATCGAGGCAGATGACGAGCGAAGGCGCCCCGAGTCACGGGTCGAGCGCCTCGAGATGTGCGGGCAGGTTGGCGCTGCCGTTTTCATCGGAGGCTTCGATGAGCACGATGTGGCGCGCAAGCAGTATGCCGCGATTTTTGAGTGCGCGGATCGCGATCAGCGGACTGAAGACGGCATAGCCGTCGTCAGCACCGCCGTGGCTAGAGAGCTTGCCGTCACGGGTGACCTGCTCCCAAGGCGAGAGGCTGGACTTCCAGCTAGTGAACTCCGGCTGCTTATCGAGGTGACCGAAGAGCAGCACGTAATCGGGCAGTTCGCCCGGAACATCGCAGAGCAGCACTGACGTACGGACCGGCAAGGTCAAAAGCTCCACGGTCATGCCGGCGATCGATGGTGGCCGACACCAGTCGGCAAGCAAATGCACGGCGTGTGGCATATGTCCCGCGCCCTGCCAGTGCGACGCGCAGGCCGGCGATTCAATTGAAATCCGTACGCACTCGCAGAGCGCGGTCACGTTCTAGTCACGCCAAGTATCGCGGGTCAGGATTTGCGTGTACTCGTCGATGGCATTCATGCGCGAAGATTATCGCAGGGCAGGTTAAAGAATTTACGCGCTGTGGACGTTGTGTGCGCCGCTAGTTCCTCGAGGGATTCTTTGCGGCAGTCGGCGATGCGGCGCGCGATGTGCGGCAGATACATCGGCTCGTTGCGTCTTGAGGTAGGCCTGCGATCGAGGTCTCGCGGCAATAGATATGGCCCATCGGTTTCAATCATCAAGCGGCCTCGCGGTACGCGATGGACGATCTCGCGCAAATGCACACCGCGACGCTCATCGCAGATCCAACCGGTGATACCTATATGCAGCCCGAACTCGAGACAGGCCTCGAGTTGTGCCGCGTTACCGGTGAAGCAATGCAACACCGCCGCAGGCAATGTCGCGCGGTACTCGCGCAGCACGGCGAGAAAATCCTCGTGAGCGTCCCGTTCGTGCAAAAAAAGTGGCTTGCCCAAGCGACAGGCGAGCTGCACCTGGCGCTCGAAGGCGCTACGTTGTTCGCGGGGTGCAGAAAAATTGCGGTGGTAATCGAGACCCGTTTCGCCCACTGCCGCCACTAGCGGCTCCAAGGCCAGTACGCTTAAGCTCGCGTAAGCCTGATCATCGAGATCGACGGCATGATGCGGGTGACAACCCGCGGTGGCGCGCAGCAGGCTCGGCGCTGCTCTGGCAAGCGCCAGCGCTGCGCGACTGTCCTCGGGCGAAGCGCTGGTAACCACGAACTGCTCCACGCCCGCCGCCAGCGCATGACGCAGCACTTGTTCGCGATCGTGGTCGTAGCTGTCGTGCGTGAGATTGATGCCGATGTCGACGAGCGCTACGGGCACCGCGATGAGGCTCCTGCCGTTAGTTTCGCGAGTGCAGCGCAAAGCGCATCGACATCTTCTTCGGGTTGGTTCCACGAGACGACAAGACGGACCTCGCCAGAGCCGCTCGCACCCCAGTCATAGAACTCGAAACCACTGGCTCGCAGCGCGGCAGCCCCGGCATCGCCGACGCGCAGAAAGAGTTCGTTGGCCTGCACCGGGTGCATCAGCAGTGGAGCGGCGGCGGCCGCGAGCCGCTGTGCCAGCGTGTTGGCTCGTCCAGCGAGACGCAGCCACAGTCCCTGATTGAGATAGGCCAGTAACTGCGCGGAGACAAAGCGCATCTTCGAGAGCAGATGCGCCGCTCGTTTGCGCCTGAATTCGAAGTCGGCTATCCGCTCGCAATCAAAAAATACGACCGCTTCGGCCGTCAGCGCGCCGTTTTTGGTCGCACCGAACGACAGTATATCGATACCGGCTCGCCAGGTGATTTCGGCGGGCGAGCAACCCAGGCCGACGACCGCGTTGGCAAAACGTGCACCATCCATGTGTACCGCAAGTCCGCGCGCGTGGGCGAGCGTGCAGAGCGCCTGCAGTTCCGCCGGGGAATACACGGTGCCAAGTTCAGTCGCCTGCGTCAGCGACAGCGCCCGCGGTTGCATGGTGTGCACCGAGGTCGGATTCGCCGCGAGCGTAGCCGCGAGTGCCTCGGGTGTGACCTTGGCGCCTGCGCCCTGCATCAATACAAGTCGCGCGCCGCCGCTCATGAATTCGGGTGCGCCACACTCGTCGCGGACGATATGACCCTCCTCGTGGGTCAGAATCGCTCCATAGGGCGGGACGAGGGTGGCGAGGGCGAGCGAGTTGGCGGCTGTGCCCGTTGACACTGGAAACACCTTAACCCGGCGCTCGAAGATTTCGCTGAAGCGATCATCGAGTTGCAGCGACCAGTCGTCATCGCCATAGCCGCGCGCAAAGCCGGTATTTGCGGCGCTGATGGCAGCAATAATTTCGGGGGCTACGGGGGCTGTGTTGTCGCTCTTGAAGTATCTGGCCATGGGGCGCAGATGCTACTGCAAAATGCCGCGCAGTGGCCCATCATCACGTCACGACTTGCTGCGTACCGCATGACCCAAGAACTTGTCACCAGCGACTACACTGCACTGCCGCTGGCCTGGACCTTGCGGCGCAGCGCGCGTGCGCGGCGTCTTGCGCTGCGCGTGCACCACGATGGCCGAGTCGAAGTGGTTGCACCACGCGGTGTGGGCGAGGCGATGATCGGTCATTTCGTGCATCGGCATCGCGAGTGGATCCTGCATCGGCTCGCCGAGCGGTCTGCGCCACCTGGGCCACAGGCTTTTCCGCCCGCCACCCTCGAGTTTCCTGCCTTGGGCGAGGGTTATCGCATTCACCTGACCGGTGAGAGCGGACGAGTGAAGGTGCGCAGGCTAGGCCACGGGCTGCTGTCGATCGACGGTCATGCTGGGGGCGGTTCTCCCGAGGCTGAGCGCCACGCCATCCAATGCGCCTTGCTTGCCTGGTTGCTCGAGCATACGCAGACGGCCTTCGAGCCGCGGGTGCGCGATCTCGCCGTATGGGGCGGTTTCAGTTACCGCCGTTTGCAGTTGCGACTTCAGCGTACGCGGTGGGGCTCCTGCTCGTCGTGTGGCGTAATCAGTCTCAATGTCTGCAGCGTATTCCAGTCGCCCGCGGTAGTGAATTATTTGATGATCCACGAGCTCGTACATACACGATACATGAACCATTCGGCAGCCTATTGGCGTGAGGTCGCCGCGCACTGCAAAGATTGGCGCGTGCTCGATCGCGAGCTCAGTCGCGGTTGGCGGCACGTGCCACCCTGGATCTTTGCAGTACCCTGAAGCCGAGCAGTATGGCGAGTGCTGCCGCGTAGAGCAGTGGCTCGGTCAAAGCGGCTTTGACCTGCCAATAGTAGTGCCAGACGCCAAGCAGTGCGATCGGATACATGAGTTTGTGCAGCGAACTCCAGCGGCGTCCGAGGCGGCGCATCATGCGGTCGGTCGAGGTCGCCGCCAGCGGAACCATGGCGAGCAAGGCGGCCGTTCCAACGATGATGAACGGTCGACGGCTGATTTCGCGCGCGAGATCTCTGAAATCGAGATCAAGCTCAAGAAGAGCGTACACCAAAAAGTGCAGTAGCGCATAGGCGAAGGCAAAGAGTCCGAGCATCCGCCGCGGTCGCTGCCAGCGCAGTTGTCGGGTGATTTCCCGCAGCGGGCTCGCCATTAGTGTGATCATCAGCAGGTTAAGCGCCGTCTTGCCGGTTACATGCAGCATCTCGCGGATGGGGTTCGGGCCTAGTGATTGCCCTGCCACGCCGAAAGCGCCGGCAAGCAGCAGCAGCACAGGCAGGCTCGCCAATAAAAAAATGACGGGTTTCAGTGCGCGCTCGAGCATGGGCTGCAGCCGGGGTGTTGCACGAGCGTCAGTAGTAGCGCCGCAGATCCATGCCGCGATAGAGCGCTACCACGTCGTTGGCGTAGCCGTTGAAGGGCAGGGTGTCGATACGCGAGGTCAAAAAATTACCACCGATCCGCCGCTCTTTGGCCTGGCTCCAGCGCGGATGATCGACCGCGGGGTTCACGTTGGCGAAGAAGCCATACTCGTCGGGCGCCGCCAGGTTCCAACTGGTGGCAGGTTGACGTTCGGTGAACCGAATCTTGACGATGGACTTGATGCCCTTGAAGCCGTACTTCCAAGGTACAATCAGGCGCAGCGGTGCGCCGCTTTGGTTCGGCAACCACTTGCCGTAAACACCCACCACCATCAACGTCAGTGGATGCATCGCCTCATCGATGCGCAGTGCCTCGCGGTAGGGCCAGTCGAGAACGCCGGAGCGCTGGCCCGGCATCTGCTTGGGGTCAAGCAAGGTGGTGAATTCGACGAACTTCGCTTTGGAGGTCGGCTTGAATCGCGCGAGTAAGTCGGCAAGTGGAAAGCCGAGCCAGGGCACGATGCGTGACCAGGCCTCAACGCAACGAAACCGATAAATACGCTCCTCGAGAGCGTGCGGCTTGAGGATATCTTCGAGCGTGAATTTGCCACGCAGCTCGGCCTCGCCGGCGATCTCGAGCGTCCAAGGTCGACTGCGAAACTCCTGCCCACGCTCGTAGGGGTCGCTCTTGTCGAGACCGAATTCGTAGAAGTTATTGTAGGTTGTGATGTCTTCCCAGGAGTTCGGTGCCTCGCGCGCCGAGAGCTTGGTGTTGCGCGTGTAGCGCGGTGGCGCCGGCGTGGCGGCTAGGCCGCTGCTTACGCTGTCGCAAACTGTGGCAACACCGGCGGCGAGCGCCACCAACAGTCGGCGACGATCAAAATACTCATACTCGGGGGTGATCGCCGACGGCGGGATGCTGGGGTCAGAATATCGCTTCATTTTAAATCCTTTCGAAACAGCGAGTTAAAGCCACGTCTTAAAGTCGACAGGAAGTGTTGCGGCTGCTCGGCGCAGGCCGGCTCCCGGATTCACCAACACGGCCTGATCCACCAGTCGCAGGTGGGGTAGATCGGGACGCGAGTTTCCGTACCCCACGATACGCCTTCCAGGGAAGCGCGCTGCGACGATACGCAACTGTCGGGCCTTTTCTTCGGCGCGGACGTTGGCGCCGATAAGCCTGCCCTCGAGGCGCTCGTCACGCCAGGCGACGCGACTACAGACGACGTTGTCGAAGCCGAGACTGGCAGCGATCTCCGGCACGTACAGATCGACGGTCGCCGACATCAACACGAGGTGATCGCCGACCGCGCGGTGATGGGCGATGCAGTTCAGTGCTTCGCGAAAGCAGCCCCGCTCGATGAGTCGTGGGACGAAGACCGTTGTCCACGCGACGACCTGCTCGCGGCTTGCGCCGCCCATGACGGCGTGCAGCAGCTCGCCTTTCAATTGGCCGCGGTCACGATCAACCGCGAGAAAACGCAGTAACGCCGGCAGCGATGCCAGAAAGCCGAACAACCGCAGTGGATGGCGCAGGGCAAACCCCACCACGTAGGTGATCAGGGTATCGCGGCGGGTGATGGTACCGTCGAGATCAAAGAAAACTAACCTTGGAGCGGGCTCGCGTGGATGCTCGAGGTCGTCCACAAGAGCCGCCGATCACTAACCCGCGAGCTGGCGCAGCACGTACTGCAGGATGCCACCGTGACGATAGTAGTCTCGCTCTTTCGGAGTATCGATGCGCACGCGCACCGAGAAGACGATGGGTGCGCTACCGTTCTCCGGGGTGGCCGTGACGGTGACTTTGCGTACCTCGGTATTCTCGAGATCGCCGAAGTCGAAAATTTCGCGTCCGGTCAGCCCCAGACTCTGCGCATTTTGTCCGTCGACGAACTGGCAGGGTAGAACACCCATACCGATGAGATTACTGCGATGGATACGCTCAAAGCTCTCGGCGAGCACGGCCTTGACGCCGAGCAGCATGGTGCCCTTGGCTGCCCAGTCCCGAGAGGAGCCGGTGCCGTATTCTTTCCCCGCGAGCACCACGAGCGGTGTTCCGGTCGCCTGATACTTCATCGAAGCATCGTAGATCGACATCTGCTCGCCACTCGGGATGTGAATGGTCACGCCACCTTCGGTGCCCGCTGCCAACAGGTTGCGCAAGCGGATATTGGCAAAGGTCCCGCGCATCATGACCTCGTGATTGCCGCGCCGTGCGCCGTAGGAATTGAAGTCGGCCTTTTGTACGCCACGCGCCTCGAGGTACTGGGCAGCCGGGCTGCCTTTAGCGATATCGCCGGCCGGGGAGATGTGATCTGTGGTGACCGAGTCTCCCAGCAAAGCGAGCACGCGCGCGCCCCGAATCGGTTTGATGGCGCTCGGGTGCCTGCCCATGCCGTCGAAGTAGGGCGGAATGCGTACGTAGGTCGATTTCGCGTCCCAGGCGTACAGATTGCCGGCCGGTACCTTGATGGCCTGCCAGAGGGCATCGCCCGCAAACACATCGTCGTAACTCCTGCGGAACATGCTCGAATCGATGGAGGCGCACACCGTGGCAGCAACCTCTTGCGGCGTTGGCCAGATATCTTTGAGGAACACGGCGTTGCCGTCGCGATCGGTGCCGAGCGGCTCGCTGTTGAGGTCGATATCGGTGGTACCCGCAAGCGCATAGGCGACAACCAGCGGAGGTGAGGCCAGGAAGTTCATTTTCACTTCCGGATGCACGCGGCCTTCGAAGTTGCGATTACCGGAAAGCAGTGAGGTGGCAATCACGTCGCCTGCTCTGACGGCAGCTGAGATCTCGGGCTTGAGTGGACCTGAATTGCCGATGCAGGTCATGCAGCCATAGCCCGTGACGTGAAAGCCCACGGCGGCGTAGTCGCCGAGCAGCTGCGCTTTGCTCAGATAGTCGGTCACCACCTTTGATCCCGGCGACAGGCTGGTTTTGACCCAAGGCTTGGCGCGCAGCCCGCGCGCAGCGGCATTGCGGGCGAGCAACGCGGCACCGAGCATCACGGACGGATTTGAGGTGTTGGTGCAGCTCGTGATGGCAGCGATCAGTACGGCGCCATCGCGGATCTCGTAGCCCGTCCTCGGATTGCCCGCGCTCCCGCCCGGTAAGACCGCGCCGACACCTGTAACCAACGGATTTTTCTTTGAGCGCTCTTCGGACATCTGCGCCAGCGTCTTGCGATACACCCCCTTGAGGCTGCGTAACGGCACGCGATCTTGCGGTCGCTTCGGCCCGGCTAGCGAGGGCTCGACGGTCGACAGGTCGAGTTCGAGCACGTCGGTGTAGTCGGTTTGCGGCGCCTTGTTATAGCGCCAGAGGCCTTGCGCCTTTGCATAGGCCTCGACCAGCGAAATCTGCGCTGCCGGACGGCCAGAAAGTTCGAGGTAGTGCAGGGTTTCTTCGTCGATCGGGAAGATGCCGCAGGTACTGCCGTATTCCGGCGCCATATTGGCAATCGTCGCGCGATCGGCCAGCGGCAGATTGGCAAGGCCATCACCAAAATATTCGACGAATTTTTCGACCACACCCTTTTCCCGCAGTATCTCGGTGACGGTAAGCACGAGATCGGTCGCCGTGGCGCCTGGCTGCAGTTGACCTGTGAGTTTGAAACCCACGACCTGCGGGATGAGCATAGTGACCGGCTGACCGAGCATGGCGGCCTCGGCCTCGATGCCGCCCACTCCCCAGCCGAGCACGCCGAGCCCGTTGATCATGGTGGTGTGCGAGTCGGTACCCACCAATGTGTCTGGATAGGCCTGCAGGCGCTGCCCGTCAGTGTTTTTGAACACGACGCGCGCAAGGTATTCGAGGTTGACCTGATGGACGATGCCAGTGTTGGGCGGCACCACCTTAAAATTACGAAACGCGGTCTGACCCCAACGCAGGAACGAGTATCGCTCGCCATTGCGCTCGAATTCGATCTTGGTATTCTGCGCCAGCGCGTCTGCCGTGCCGTAATGATCAACCTGCACCGAGTGGTCAATGACCAGTTCGGCCGGCGCCAGCGGATTCACTTTTTGCGGATCGCCACCCAACTTTTTGATGGCCTCGCGCATCGCCGCGAGATCGACTACGCAGGGCACGCCGGTGAAGTCCTGCATTATGACGCGGGCGGGCGTGAAGGAGATTTCATGATCGGGCGTTGCCTTGGCGTCCCAGTTGAGCAGGGCGTCGATGTCCTGCCGGGTGACGTTGACGCCGTCCTCGAAGCGCAGCAGGTTCTCGAGCAAAATCTTGAGCGAGAACGGCAGCCTCGCGACCTTCTCTTTGGGCAGCGCAGCAAGACTCCAAATGTCGTACGACTGAGAACCCACGTTGAGGGTGGTACGCGCCTTGTAAGTGTCCGTCATGAAAAACCCCGATCAAGAAACCAGACTCGCCAAAAAAAGGCGGCTGAATTATAGCCGCTGTGGGAGTGTCAGTGATCTGCAGCCTCGATCACAGCGCCGCCCAGGCAGCGCGCACCGTCATAAAGTACAGCGAATTGCCCCGGAGTGACCGCGCGCTGCGGCTCCTTGCAGCGTAGCTGCAGGCGCCCGTCTTGAAGCGGCAGCACCTCGCAGTCCTGATCGGCCTGTCGATAGCGCAGTTTGACGCCGGCTTTGAACGCCGTGGTCGGGGCGTCGGTCAGCCAGTGGGCGACACCCGTTATCACCCGACTCGAGAGCAGCAGCGGATGATCGTGACCCTGCACCACGATCAGCGCGTTGCGCTCGAGTATTTTACGCGCCACGTACCAAGCCGCTTCGGCGTGACCCGCACGACCGCCGATCTCTAGCCCGCCGCGTTGCCCGAGAGTGTAGAACGCAAGTCCGTGATGCGTACCCAGCCGTTCGCCCTCGGGCGTTTCGATCGGCCCCGGTAGGTCCGCGACGTACTGGCCGAGAAATTTGCGAAAGGGTCGTTCGCCAATGAAACAAATGCCTGTACTGTCCGGTTTGTCGTGTACTGGCAGCCCCGCGGCGCGTGCGCGTTCGCGCACTTCGAGTTTGAGCAATTCACCGACCGGAAACAGCGCCGCTTCGAGTTGTAGGCGCTCGAGGCCGTGCAGGAAATACGATTGATCTTTGGCGCGGTCACGCGCTTTGTGTAACTCGACGCCTGCGCCACCCTCTCGGCGACGCGCATAGTGACCAGTCGCGAAGCGATCGCCGCCGAGGCGGCGCACGTACTCGAGACACACGCCGAATTTAATGTCGCGATTGCAGAGTACGTCGGGGTTCGGCGTACGACCAGCGCGATACTCGGTTAGTAAATAATCGAAAACTCTTTGTCGATATTCGTCTGCGAAGTTGACGCGGTGCAGCGGGATACCGAGTTCACGGCACACGGCACGGGCATCCTGATAATCGGTCGAGATGTTGCAGTAGCTGTCATCCTCCCTCCAGTTGGCCATAAAAAGACCTTGCACCTCGTACCCTTGCTGGCGCAGCAGTAGTGCAGCTACGGCCGAATCGACACCGCCCGATAGACCGACCACGATCACGAGACGATCACTCGGTGATCACACTGGCAAGATGCGGCCATGAACCGGTACTAACATTCGCCGGCGCTCGCGCTGCGGTCAAGACCCCGCAGCGGGCTGCGCCGTCGCGGTGCGGGTTAGCATGGGTGCGACCCCAACGTAGCTTTCGGGTCGCAGTGCGACCAGCCGCGCCTTGTCCGCAGCGGAGATCGGCAGCCCGGCGATAAAATCCGCATACGACTTAGCGTCGATACGTCGACCGCGCGTGAAATCTTTGAGTAACTCATAGCCGTTTGGCACCCCGGCGGTGCGCAGCACGGTCTGCACGGCTTCGCCGAGCACCTCCCAAGCGCCCTCCAGGTCGATCGCTAGGCGTAGCGGCTCGGGCTCGATCTTGCCGAGACCGCGTTGTAAGGCGTGCGCCGCGATCAGAACGTGTCCGAGGGCTACGCCTAAATTACGCAGCACCGTCGAGTCGGTAAGATCGCGCTGCCAGCGCGACACCGGCAGTTTCTCGGCGAAGTGTCGCAGCAGCGCGTTGGCCACCCCAAGATTGCCCTCGGCATTTTCGAAGTCGATCGGGTTTACTTTGTGCGGCATGGTCGACGAGCCGACTTCGCCAGCAACGGCGCGCTGCTTCAGATAGCCGAGGCCGATATACCCCCAAACATCGCGCGCAAAGTCGATCAGCACGACATCGATGGCGGCGAGCGCATCACAGTATTCGCCGATCCAGTCGTGCGGCTCGATTTGCGTGGTGAGCGGGTTTGCCTCTAGCCCGATTGATTCGACGAAGGCCGCGCCGATGGCGGGCCAGTCGTTATTGGGCAGGGCGACAGCATGCGCGTTGTAATTGCCGACGGCGCCGTTCCACTTGCCGCGGATGGCTACCTCCCGCCAACGCGACAATGCGCGCTCGAGGCGCGTGAGCACGTTCGCGAATTCTTTCCCGACTGTTGTCGGACTTGCAATCTGACCATGCGTACGCGCGAGCATCGGCAAATCAGCATGCTTTTCCGCGAACTGCCGCAGCGCCGCGCTGATCAGCGCAAGCTCGGCGAGCAGGGTTGCGCGAGCGCCATGCAGCATACGGGCATAGGCGAGATTGTTGATGTCCTCGGAGGTGCAGCCGAAATGCACGAGTTCGAGCACGGCGTCGCTCGCGCCCGCACTCGCGAGCTGACCGCGCACATAGTATTCGACCGCCTTAACATCGTGATTCGTGCGCTGCTCGATGGCCTTCACCTCGGCCGCAGCCGCTGCAGGCGGCGCCTCCGAGAGTCGCCGTGCGACCTCGAGCACGGCCTGCGGGACCGCGGCGGCCGCGGCAAGGTCGGTCGGCTGATGTCGGGCGAGTGCGAGCAACCACTCCGCCTCAATGCGAATGCGTTCGCGGATCAGCGCCGCTTCGGAAAGGTGCGCCCGCAGCGGCAGCGTGCTGCGCGCGTAGCGGCCGTCGATGGGGGAGAGGGCGTCGAGACTGTCGAGAGCCATGGCGGGCCCGTCACGCTGAAAATGTTAATATACGAATCATACCCCATGCCCGATGCTGCCCTCGTGTTCGGTCCCCCGCCCGATTTGCGGGAGGCTTTGCGCACTTGTTTGTTGCGCGAGCCTTGTCACGCCCCGATCAATGATTGGCGGCACGGCGAGGTTACGCCCGAGCGACGCGCTCGCCTGCGGCAGTTTTTCGCCGATGAGCCGATTCCTGCGGCAGTGCTCGTGCCGTTTGTCGAGCGCAGAGACGGCGCGACGATTCTGCTCACGCAGCGGGCTGCCCACCTTAAAACCCACGGCGGGCAGATCAGTTTTCCGGGCGGCCGGATCGAGCCGCAGGATGGGGGTCCGGTGGCCGCCGCGCTGCGCGAAACGGAGGAAGAAATTGGTCTCGCGTGCCGCCACGTCGAGGTACTCGGATTTTTGCCGGACCACCTGGTGATTTCGGGCTATCGCGTGACACCGGTAGTCGGCATCTTGCAGCCCGATGTGCCGCTGCGGCTCGATGCGACCGAGGTCGAGGGTGTGTTTGAGGTACCGCTCGCCCATGTGCTCGATGCGAACAATCACGTGCCTCGCGTACGCGAGTTCGAGGGTGAAAGCATCGAATTCACCGACCTCCCGTACGGTCCGTACAATATTTGGGGTGCGACTGCCGGCATGCTCATGACTCTTTATCGCACTGTGCGTGGCGAGTTGTGCTGACTGCAGCGATGAGCAACTCGTTGCAAAGTCTGATCGAGATCATGCGGCAACTGCGCGATCCGCAGACCGGTTGTGCCTGGGATCGCGAACAAACTTTTGAAAGTGTTGTGCCGCATACGTTGGAGGAGGCGTACGAAGTGGCCGAGGCTGTCAAGCTCGCTGATGCGGCACGGATCTGCGACGAACTCGGTGATCTGCTGTTTCAAGTGATTTTCTTAGCGCGTATTGCCGAGGAGCGTGGGCTGTTCGATTTCGACGCAGTCGCGCGTGGCATCGGCGACAAGTTGGTGCGGCGGCATCCGCATGTCTTTGCAGTGCAGACGGGTCTCACTGCCGAAGAGCAAACCAAAGCCTGGGAATCTTTAAAAGCGAACGAGCGCGCTGCAGCGGGTGAACGTGGTGTGCTCGATGGCGTGGCGCTTGCGCTGCCCGCGTTGACCCGAGCGGTGAAGCTCGGAAAAAGAGCCGCCGCCGTCAATTTCGATTGGCCTGATGCGTCAGGGCTGCGTCGCAAGCTCGACGAGGAGCTCGGCGAATTCGAGGCGACCCTCGCGCAGGCCGAGGGCCTGGCACGTCAGCAAGATGAACTCGGCGATGTACTTTTCGTGATCGCCAATTGGGCGCGGCATTTACAGCTAGATCCGGAAGCGGCGCTGCGCAGTACTAACGATAAATTCCAGCGCCGGTTCGTGCATATGGAGCAGGTGGCGACGGCTGCAGGAAGCTCACTCGCCAGTCTTGATGCCGGCGCTTGGGAGCGGCTCTGGCAAGAGGCCAAGCGCGCCGAGCGCGCACCGCCCGCGGGTGCCCGCAAGCCCTGATACCGAGGCGGCAGCCCTGCCGGCTGTATCAGGCTAGAATTGAGGGCCCGAAGGCTCTGGCTCGCCATGAAAACTCCCGAACATCAGGCTTGGAATCCGACCAGTTGGCAGATCCGCCCGGCGCAACAACAGCCGACCTATCGGGATGCCGCGGCGTTGGCGGACGCAGTCGCCAAGCTCGCGCGCTTGCCGCCGATCGTCGTGTCTTGGGAGGTCGAGCGACTGCGTGAGGAGCTCGCGGCAGCGCAGCGCGGCGAGCGTTTTTTGCTGCAGGGTGGCGATTGCGCGGAGAGCTTCGAGGATTGCGAATCCGACAAGATCGCGAAGCGACTGAAAATTTTGTTGCAGATGAGTCTGGTGCTGACCCATGGACTCAAAAAACCGATCGTCCGCGTCGGTCGCATGGCGGGTCAGTACGCGAAACCGCGTTCAGCCGACACCGAAACGCGTGACGGCGTGACGCTGCCGTCATATCGCGGGGATATCGTCAACCATGCGGACTTCACGCCCGCCGCGCGCGAGCCCGATCCGCAACTCTTGCTGCGCGGTTACGAGCGCGCCGCACTGACCATCAATTTCATTCGTGCGCTGATCGACGGTGGCTTCGCTGATCTGCACCACCCCGAGTATTGGGATCTGGGTTTCGTCGGACACTCGCCGTTCAAGGTCGAATACGAACGCATCGTAGCCTCGGTGGCTGATGGGCTCGAATTCTTCGAGACCATCAGTTCCAAAGAAGTCCACACTGCGCTGCGCGCAGATTTTTACGCCAGCCATGAGGCCTTGGTGCTGCACTACGAGCAGGCACAGACACGTTTCATCGCGCGTAACAATCGTTGGTACAACTTATCGACGCACATGCCGTGGATCGGCATGCGCACGGCGCAACCAGACGGGGCGCATGTCGAGTACTGCAGGGGTATCGCTAACCCGGTGGGTGTGAAGGTGGGCACCGCGATGGATGCGGCCTGGTTGCAACGTCTCGTCACGACGCTTAATCCGCAAAATACGCCGGGCAAGGTCACGCTCATTCATCGCTTCGGCGCCAAAGATATCGAATCGGCGCTACCCAAGGCCATTCAGGCGGTGCGGGCTACGGGTCACTCGGTACTCTGGATCTGCGATCCGATGCACGGCAACACCGAAAGCAGTCAGAGCGGTCTCAAGACGCGGCGCTTCGAGAACATTTTGCGCGAACTCGATTTGGCAACGCGCATTCACCAGGATCTCGGCTCGCATCTCGGCGGCGTGCATGTCGAGCTTACCGGCGAAGACGTGACCGAGTGCACTGGCGGTGCGCGCGGGCTCGCCGATCTCGATCTGCAGCGCGCCTATAAATCGACGGTCGATCCGCGGCTTAACTACGAGCAGTCGCTTGAGCTCGCGCTGCTGATCGCCGAGCGCAATCGCGCCCCACGCCGCGGTCGTTAACGGCACAGTCGGTCAGTTATTGCAGCAGCTGCGTCGCGGGTGAGAGTTTCTGCGCGAACACATGACGCTAGCGCTGCTCGAGCGCGTGGCCAACCCAGGCGGTCGGCCGTGTGGCATTGAAGGGATTCACCTCGTTCTTGCCACTGCGATAGTTGAGATCAATGAGCGTCATCGTCTTGTCGCGGTGCGCGGCGGTGAGCGAGGTAAGCGAATAGCCGTTGTCGAAGTCGTAGTCGATGCGGACGTCGGTATGCAGCGATTTACGTTTCAGGCCAGCCTTGCGATTGAAATTGGTGTCGAAGCGCGTCCAGATCGGGTTGGGCTCGAACAGCGCTTTGAAGTTCTTCGGATTAGAGGTGTCCCAGTCGCCCGAGATCACGTTCGCCGGGATCTTGTCCATCGTCGGCACTTCGCTGCGGATATAGCCGAAAGACGCGCGCGAGATGACAACAGTGTCGACATTGAGTGACTCCCTATTTCAACGGCACTGACAGACGGCTTTGTCCCTCGAACGGGAGCTCGTGGCTGATTGGGCACGACTGCCCCCTCCTCAAGACCTTCGTACTACAGTGAGACGGCGCTTGCCCAAGACTATCGTGCTGCCTAATCACTCTGCGAAAGGGCGGTCACTACGTGAATCGTTATGCACAAAAAATAGGGGCCGGACCCTATCCGATCCGGCCCCTGCTCGCATTTGTGATCAGAAACTGTAGGCGGCGCGAATACCGATCGACCGCGGCAGCGGCGGCGAGGCACGCAACTCGTTCTTCTGCGGTGCAAAACGTGCGAACGAGTAGAAGAATGACGTTGCGTCGACACCGAGCAGCGCTGCCTCGAGCACATCGTTGTTGAAGATGTTTTTGCCAAAGAGCTCGACGCTCCACTTGTCGGCGCGAATGCCGAGACGGGCGTTAGCGGTCTGCTTATCACCCACTTTGGCCACGTTCGAGAAGTCGGTGAACTTCTCGCCCTGATGCATGAAGTCGAAGCGACCAAACCACTCGAGATCGGCACCGAACTTGTCCGCCCACTCGGCGGTCAGGTTGTAGGTGAGCTTGGGCACGGTGGGTAATTGGTTGCCGATCGCTCCCGCGAAGCTGCCGTACACGAAGCTACAATCGGTGCAGTTGCCTGTGCTCCCAGCGCCGTAACTCGTCAGTTCGGATTCGATGTAACCCAGAGTCGCTGCGAGCTTGAGCTGGCGATTGACTTGCAGCTGCCCTTCGAACTCGATGCCTTGCAGTTCGGCCTCGCCGTTATTGATGACGACGTTGATCAGATTCTGGGTAGTGCCGATCACTACCGGAATGACGTTTGCGACCTGCCCGTCCTTCCAGTCATTCTTGAACAGCGTGAACACCGCGCGGGCGCGGCCGTCGAGGAATGTGGACTTGATGCCGACTTCAAAGTTATCAAGCTGCTCTTGGTCGTAAACCACGCCAGCCGAAGGCGCTGCAGCTTGCAGGGCGGCAACGACCGCAGGCTCCGAGGTCACCAATCCCGCATTGAATCCACCGGGACGGAAGCCGCGCGAGAAGAGACCGTAGAGCAGCGTGTCTTCGGTGAGCTGATAGTCGATCGAAACACGTGGTGAGAAGCTGCTGAAGTTGCTCGACAGGGCCGTGGCTGCGGCCCCGGTGACTGGCCTGCCGTTGGTGCCCACCTTCGGGATCTGCTCGACTTCGTCTTTCTGGTAGCGACCTTCGACGCCGAGGGTCCACTTGTCCGACAGATCGTAATA
>VGTW01000016.1 GCA_016874555.1 Gammaproteobacteria bacterium
GATCGGCTGACCGATCACCTGCTCATCGGTGGCCTCGAGACGCGAGAGCTCGAGCAGATCCGAGACGATCGCCGTCATGCGCTCGGCCTGACGGCGCATCTCGATGATCGGCGCGCGGATATCCGCCGGCATGTCGCCATCGAGTGCAAGCGTTTCGAGATATCCGGCGATGACCGTCAAGGGCGAGCGCAATTCATGCGACGCGTTGGCGACGAAATCCTTGCGCATGGTCTCGAGATGCTCCTGACGCGTGACATCACGCACCAGCAGAAATAGTTGACCATCGCCATAGGGCGCCCCCTGAAACTCAAGGCAGGTCGGATCGCCGATGCGTGGATGAATACGCAGGCTCGTGCCAAACTCGCCCTTGTCGAGATAACGCGCGAACTCGGGAACGCGCAGCAAACTTGCGAGGTGTATGCCGAAATCGGTCTTGCGGCGCAGCCCCAGCAACTCGCCCGCTTTTCGATTGAACCAGAGAATTTCGCGCGCCGCGTTGAGCGCGATCACCCCATCGGGCATCGAGGCGGTGGAACGTCGCAGTTCACGAAACAGTCGCAGGATGCGCTGCTTGTGAAACTGCTTGCGTCGATGCAGGCGCGACACGAGCGACACCACATCGCCCCAAAGCCCGCCCGCATCCGGCGGATCGCGACGATTGCGCCGCCGCAGCCAATCCTCAAGCTCGTGCAGGTGCGCAAGGTGTCTTGCGAGCTCGATCGCGAGCGCCGCGACCACGCCCCACCAAACGTGCCCGACAAAAAGACCGACCAGGGCGCCGAGGCCCGCAACCAGAGCGACCCGCCAGAGGGCGAATCCCCAGTGATCGAGAGGGTTTCTCAGAAGCTCACTCCACGTGCGTCGAAAAGCGGTAACCGGCGCCACGCACCGTCTGCACCATGCGATCGTACCCGAATTCCTCGAGTGCTTTGCGCAGGCGACGGATGTGCACGTCGATCGTCCGCTCTTCCACGTAGACGTTCCCCCCCCAGATGCGATCGAGCAATTGCTCGCGCGAGTACACCCGGTCCGGGTGACTCATGAAAAACTCGAGCATGCGGTATTCGGTCGGCCCGAGCGATACCGGCCGACCATCGGCGAGCACGCGATGCGCGACCGTATCGAGGCTCAGACCCTCGAAACTCATCACCTCGCCTTCGACCTGCGGATCAACGCGACGCAACACTGCGTTGATACGCGCAACGAGTTCGCGCGGCGAGAAGGGCTTGGTGACGTAATCGTCGGCGCCCCCCTCGAGACCCGCCACCTTGTCGGCCTCTTCGGCTCGCGCCGTGAGCATGATGATCGGCAGATCGCGCAGGTTCGGATCGCGCTTCACTTGGCGGGTGAACTCGAGGCCGCTGAGATCCGGCAGCATCCAATCGACGAGCACGAGATCGGGACGTCGATTGGCGAGTTCGGCGCGCGCAAGGCGCGCATCGGCCGCCTCGCGGACCTCGAAGCCCGCGCGACGTAGCCCGAAGCCGATCATGTCACGGATGGGTTTTTCGTCTTCGACGACAAGAATCTGTTTGGCTGCCATGAGCGGGAGTCGCGATGTTCTGGTTTCAGACATATTTCAAACGACTCGTGTTGCAGGCCGATGACAGTCTGCTCAAATTGCCGGCAATGCCCCGCGGGGCGCCGGCGGAACGATGGCCACCTCGTTTCTGACATAAATCGGTAATGCGGCGGTGGCGGGCAATACCCGGCCGGCAGTCACCTCCGTGACAGCGAGCGCCAGAATCTCCTCGGCGCGCGGTAAGAGATCGTCAAAGATTTGTGTGTGCGGGACCAGTGCGCGCAGCAGCGGATACGCCCTGAAGCCCCGTCCCGCGCCGATCCAGCGCGGCTCGTCGCGCACCGAGTCCGCAGAGTCCGCGAGCGACGGGATCACCACCTGCTCGGGCGCCTGCACACGCTCGTCGGTGAGCGCCCTCGCTGCATCATCGAATGCGCAGGTGTAGACCTCGTCCATGCGCGCATCATTGCAAACGAGGACATGCGTCGCGTCGGGCGCCGCTCGCCGCGCGCGCAGCGCCACGGCCGCAAGCGTCGAGATCGGTACCACAGGCACCTGTGCGCCGAAGGCGAGCCCCTGCACCACGCTCGCGGCGAGACGTACGCCGGTGAAACTGCCCGGGCCGCGTCCGAAGGCGATCGCATCAAGCTCGTGCAAGGCAAGCCCTGCCTCATCGAGCAGCGCATCGATCATGGGCAAGATCAGCTCCGCATGTCCGCGCGGTGCTTCTTCGTAACGCACCCGCCACGCGCTCGAGTCACCCGCATCACCGGCGAGCAGCGCCGCCGAGCAGGCTTCGGTCGAGGTATCGAGAGCAAGAATCTTCATCGTAGTTTGCGCAGGAATCGCGTCGCATCGTCGCGTTCCTGAGTGATCGGCATCTCCGGCAGGCTGGCGCGAAAGCTGCGTCCGTAGCCCTTGGTCAGCAGGCGCGGATCCGCGATGACGATCATGCCACGATCCGTCTCGCTGCGGATGAGGCGTCCCACCCCCTGCTTGAGCGCCAACACCGCCTCGGGCAATTGATAATCACGAAAGGCGTTCTCGCCCTTGCGCTGCAAATACGCAATGCGCGCCTTGGTGAGCGGATCATCGGGCGAGGCGAATGGCAGTTTCTCGATGACCACGAGCCGAAGCGCACTGCCTTTCACGTCCACGCCTTCCCAGAAGCTCGCCGTGCCGAGCAACACCGCATCGCCATGCTCGCGAAAATCGCGCAGGAGTTTTTCGCGTGGCCCCTCGCCCTGCACGAGCACCGGCACCAATGCTGCACCGTCCCAGCGCGCACGCAGCGTTGCCGCACCTTGCGCGAGTGCCCGGTGACTCGTGAATAGAATGAAGGCGCCGCCGCCCGACGCATCAAGCAGCGGCAGCACCGCCTCGATCACCGCCTCGACATAGCCCGGTGTGGTGGGCTCGGGCATGGCGCGCGGCAGATACAGCATTGCCTGCGATTCGTAGTCGAAGGGGCTCGCGATACGCAGCGCCTCGGCATCACCGAGGCCGAGCCGCGAGGCAAAGTGACTGAAGTCATCGCCCTCACTGCGACTCGGCACCGAGAGCGTCGCCGACGTGAAGATCCAGGCGGCGGGCCGTGCTTCGGTGAGTGCCTTGAAACGCTCGGAGATATCGAAGGGCAGCACGCCGAGCGTGAAGCTGCGGCCGTTCGAGTCGCTGGTACGCGCGCCCTCATCGTCGGTGCAAAGTGCGATGCGCTCGAGTGCCGCCGCGCGATCGACCGCGCGCGCGGCCACCTGCTCCACCGCCGCCTCGCGCGAGGCATCACCGAGCGCGGTCGCGTAGTCGCGCAGTGCCGCAACCACCGCGAGCGTCGCCGACTCGAGGTCGGCCCGCGAGGCAATTGCAGCGAGCACCGCACTGATCGCCGCCTCGACGGTGCGCGCCGCCGTGCCGATCTCGGCGAGCGAGCCGCCGGCGCGCAGCAAGGCCGCGCGTCCCTCCAGCAAAATATTCTCGAGCTGTCGGCTGCCCACCTGTACGCCAAAGAATTGCGTGGCGAGGTCAGGCAGCTGATGCGCCTCATCGAGGATCACTGCATCGGCGGTGCCGAGCAGATCGCCAAAGCCATCTTCTTTGAGCGCGAGATCGGCGAGCAAAAGGTGGTGGTTCACGATCACGAGATCTGCGGCCTGCGCCTCGCGCCGCGCGGCCACCACATGGCAGTTCGCGAAGTCCGCGCAGCGCGTGCCGAGACAGTTGTCGCGCGTCGAGGTCACGCGTGGCCACAGCGCGTGGCTGTCGTTGAGCCCGGGAACCTCGGCAAGATCGCCGGTGCGCGTGACCAGCGCCCAGGACTCAAGCCGCGCCAACAAGGGGTCACGCACCGCTACGCCCTCAAGCGCCCCCTGCGCAAGCTCGCGCTTCAGGCGGTAGGTACAAAGATAGTTGGCCCGCCCCTTGAGCAGCGCGACCTTGGCGGGCGTGCCCATGGCAGCGGCGACGAGCGGCACGTCTTTGGCGTACAGCTGGTCCTGCAGCGTGCGCGTACCGGTCGACACCAGCACCCGCAGCCCCGCGAGCAGTGCTGGCACGAGATAGGCGAAAGTCTTGCCCGTGCCAGTACCCGCCTCGACCAGCAACGGCCGACGCGCCTCGAGCGCTGCGGCCACCGCCGCGGCCATACGCGCCTGCGCCTTGCGCGGCTTGAAACCCGGCAGATGCCGGGCAAACGGCCCGGCGGGGCCGAGGATGTCGTTGATCTCGTCGCTCATGGATTGATCATCTAGCCAAATCAGTATCGTCGAGGCCGAGCAGTACCGTAATTTGCTCAATTGCCCTCGGGCGCAGCATCGCATCTCCCAATCGCAACACGTCGATGGCGCTCATCAAAGAATGCAAACGGGCGTCACGGCTGGCAGCGTACGGCACAGACTTGTGAAGCGGTGCAAGCGACTCTCCTTGGACCGATCCATCGGCCACCGGCCATACCACTGGCAATCGATCACGCGACGATGGGTCGAGCGTTTCGCTCAGCGCAGTCGGCATGCCCATCGTCAGTGCGGATCGCCTCGCCGGAAAAACATAAGGAAGGCCATGGATCAAAAATTCGTGCAACGCTGGCGTCCGCACTTCGTACCCTTCTGCTCGAGCGGCCCGCTTGTACTCGGGGACGGACTCAGCAACCCCTCGACACGAAAGCCCAGCGGTTTCGTTACGCCTCAACGCGCCGTGAACGTCAGACACGCTCAGCCCGAGCTCCATCGCTAAGGCTTGCAGAGTGGGCGAACGCGCCGTCAGCCCGGTCGGTCCGTTGACGGCCGGCCGCTTCAGCGCCAGCTTGCACGCAATCAGAATGTCTTGAGCTCGCATGGTGCGACAAGTATATTTTCTATTTTCATGAAAAACGAAAATACTTTTCTGGAAGACCCGATATCGGTCCGGGCTACCATTGGGGACGGAGCCTCACCATGCACCCTTTGATCGAAACACGCCGGGAACAAATCGCGGCGATTTGCCGGGAATACCGGGTCCGTCGACTCGACGTTTTCGGTTCCGCATGTCGCGCGGATTTCGACCTGCAACGAAGCGATGTCGATCTCGTAGTCGAATTTGACTCGGAATCGGTGGACAGCGAGTTCGATCGCTATTTCGGGCTCAAGCAGTCACTGGAAACCTTGTTCAGCCGACCCGTCGACCTCGTCGAAATGGAGTCGCTCCGCGGCTCGCGCCTGCGAAAGCATCTTGAAAGGGAAAGAGTGCTGATTTATGGGCAGGCAGCCTGACGTTTATCTCGAATTTGCCTTGATTGCGCTGCGCAAAACTGTCGCCTACGTGGGTACGCGCACGCTTGATGAATACTTGGCCGACGATTTTTGCCGTTCCGCTGTAGAACGGGAACTTGAGGTTGCGGGCGATTCGCTCGGGCAGTTGCGGAAAATTCACCCGGACATTTTCCTGCGTATTCCAGATGGGACAGCCATCGTCGCGTTTCGAAATGTTCTGGCGCATGGTTATGCGACCTTGAATCACCGCGTGGTTTACGAGGCAGCCTCACAGCGCGCACGCGAGCTAATTCGATCGCTGGAGATGATTCTGGGCGAATTTCCCGAGAGGTAATCAAAACCACTCTTATACAAGACCCGCCCGATGGTCTTTTCGGGCCGGCTAGCGGCCATTTGCAGGGGCCGAATCGGTATACTCGCCCGCTCTCCAAAATAGCTTTTTAGGGACACATGATGGCCACAGCCGCTGCGACCCTGTCGCCTCTGCCGGGTATTTCAAAACAGGTCACCGATTGGGTGGCTTCCGTCCGCGAACTGACTCAGCCCGAAGCAGTGCATTGGGTCGAAGGCTCTGATGCCGAATATCACGCGTTCATCGCACAACTGCAGCAAAGCGGCGAGCTGCAAAAACTCAACGAAGCGCATTACCCGAACTGTTTCCTCGCCCGTTCGCACCCCTCGGACGTGGCGCGTGTCGAGCACCTCACCTTCGTGTGCACCACGAACCAGGACGACGCCGGCCCCAACAACAACTGGATGCCGCCCGCCGATGCGCACGCCAAGATGCGCGATCTCTTCAAGGGCTGCATGAAGGGCCGCACGCTGTATGTCGTGCCCTACTGCATGGGCCCGATCGACTCGCCCTACTCGCGCTGCGGCGTCGAGATCACCGATAGCGCCTATGTCGTCATCAATATGTTGTTGATGACCCGCGCGGGTCGGCCGGCGCTCGAGCGCATCGGTCGTGAAGGCAGCTTCGTCAAAGGTCTGCACTCGACCGGCGAACTCGACCCGAATCGCCGCTTCATCATGCACTTCCCCGAAGAGCTCGCGATCGAGAGCTTCGGCAGTGGTTATGGCGGCAACGCCTTGCTCGGCAAAAAATGTCATGCGCTGCGCATCGCGAGCTATCAGGCACGCAATGAGGGCTGGCTCGCCGAGCACATGCTGATCGTCGGGCTCACGAGCCCGCAGGGCGAGACGCATTACGTGGCCGCGGCCTTTCCCTCGGCCTGTGGCAAGACGAACCTTGCCATGCTCATTCCGCCCGACTCCATGCCGGGCTGGACGGTTACGACCGTGGGCGATGACATCGCGTGGCTGCATCCGGGCCCGGATGGCCGTCTGTATGCGATCAACCCCGAGGCCGGATATTTTGGCGTGGTACCGGGCACGAACCCGAAGACCAACCGCAACGCCTTCGAGATGATCCAGCGCGACACGCTCTTCACCAACGTCGCGCTCACGGCCGACAACCAGCCGTGGTGGGAAGGTCTCGAGAGCGGCACGCCTGTGATCGATTGGCAGGGTCGTCCCTACGACCCAAAGAATGGCCCCGCTGCGCAACCAAACTCGCGCTTCACGGTGTCGGCAAAGCGCAACCCGCGCTATGCGCCCGAGGCGGACAGCCCGCGCGGCGTGCCGATCTCGGCGATCGTCTTCGGCGGTCGTCGTCGTGGCGTCGCGCCTTTGGTCTACGAAGCGCGCGACTGGAACCACGGCGTGTTGGTCGGCGCTTCAGTCGCCTCCGAAACGACGGCTGCAGCAATCGGTCAAGCGGGCGTACTGCGTCGCGATCCGATGGCCATGAAGCCCTTCGCGGGCTACAACTATGGTGACTATTGGGCGCATTGGTTCGCCATGGGCCAGAAGCTCAAGCACCCGCCAAAGATTTATCACGTCAACTGGTTCCGTCGCGACGCCGATGGCAAGTTCCTCTGGCCGGGCTTCGGCGACAACCTGCGCGTGCTCGAGTGGATTCTCGATCGTTGCGCCGGCAAAGCCGAGGCCACCCTGACGCCGATCGGCAATCTGCCGCGGGCGAGCGATCTTGATCTCAACGGTCTCACGATCGACCCGAAAGCGCTCAATGAATTGCTCTCCGTCAACAATGACGAATGGCGCGCCGAGGCTGCCGACATGGACAAGTACCTCGACGAGTTCGGCACGCGCACGCCCGCCGCGCTGCGCGCCGAAGTCAAGGCATTGCAACAGCGTCTCGGTTAAGGCGAAAGAGCGTGCATCGCATCGCCGCTTGTCGCGCAATGTCGTCCGTGCGCGCCCAATCTCGTTGGGTCGAAGGGGCTTTGCTTGTCGCGGCGCTCGTGCTCTCGGCCCTGCTCGCAAATCCCGCGCATGCTCAAGGCGCCGCCCGCAAGGCGGTGCCGGCCGAGCCCCCGTTGCCCACCGGCCCACCACCCGTGTTGCTTTCGCGCGAAGCGCTCGCCGGGGCGGTCGGTGTGCGCGAGATGGGTCTGCGTTCGGACGAGGCCTACCAGATTCTCGAAGAAATGACGACCGAGGTCGGCCAGCGCTTCGCGGGTACTGCGGGCGATCGCGCAGGCATCGCCTGGGCGGTCAAAAAATTGCAGGACCTCGGCTTTTCAAAGGTACGCACCCAAGAAGTGATCGTGCCGCGCTGGATCCGTGGCGAGGCAAGCTTCGAGGTGCTCTCGCCCTATCCCGTCTCGATGGTGACGCTCGCCATCGGCGGCAGCATCGGCACCGCTGATGAAGGCCTCGAGGCACCGGTCGTCATGGTGCAGGACATCGCCGCACTGCAAGCGCTGCCCGAAGGCACGGTGCGTGGCAAGATCGTGTTCTTCAATGGGCGTACCGAGCGTAGCCGCGACGGCAGCGGCTACGGCAAAGCGGTGCGCAGTCGAACCGAGGGACCGAGCGTTGCCGGCGCACTCGGTGCCGTGGGTGTAGTGATCCGCTCGATCGGCACCAGCAAGAACCGCATCGCGCACACGGGCACGCTGTCGTACAACGTGTCGGCGCCGCGCATCCCCGCAGTCGCGATCTCCAATCCCGATGCCGACGCGCTCGAGCGGCAGCTCGCCCGCACGCGCCCCGATGGCAAGGCCGCTGGACAGCAGGTCACAGTGCGCATGCGTGTCACCTCACGCGACTTGCCGCAGGTTCGCTCCGCCAACGTCATTGGCGAAATCCCAGGTACCGATCTCGCCGAGGAGATCGTGCTCATCGGTGCGCACCTCGATACCTGGGATGTGGGCCATGGTGTGCAGGACGATGGCGCCGGAGTCGCCATCGCGATTGCAGCCGCGCGCGCTGCCGCAAGCGTGAATCCGCGGCCGCGACGCACGCTGCGCGTCGTGCTCTTTGCGAACGAAGAATTCGGTCTCTCGGGTGCGGCGCGCTATCCGGCCGACGAGGGTGATGAAGCGGTGGCGAAGCACGCCTTCGCCATGGAGGCCGACCTCGGCGATGGACCGGTGTGGAAACTGAGTGCACGAGTCCCCGAGACGTATTGGCCGGCAATCGATCAGGTACACAAGGTCGTACGTTCGCTTGACGTCGAACTCGGCGACAACACCGCCGGCGGAGGCGCTGACCTCGGCCCGTTGCGCCGTCTCGGCGTACCCGTGCTCGCACCGCAACTCGATGCGACCACATATTTTGATATCCACCACACCGTCAACGATACGCTCGATCAAGTCGATGTGGCGCACCTGCGTCAATCGACCGCAGTGTTCGCCGTCGCCGCTTATGCCGCCGCGATGCTCGATGGGCCGGTGCCGCGACTGTCACCCGAACAGGCGCGCTGATCGTGTCTGACTTCGACGCCGATGCAATCATCGTCGGCGCCGGAGCCGTTGGCCTCGCCTGTGGCTACGCACTCGCGCAACGCGGCCTGCAAGTCATCGTGCTCGAGTCGGGCCCGCGAATCGGTGAAGGCGTCTCCTCACGAAATTCCGAGGTCATCCACGCCGGGTTCTACTACCCCACGGGCTCGTTGCGGGCTCGCCTCTGCGTTGACGGTCGACGCCGTCTCTATCCGTTTCTCGATGCACACGGCGTCGCTTACAAAAAATGCGGCAAATTGATCGTCGCCACGGACTCGAGCGAGCTTCCGGCCATCGAGAAGTTGCTGGTGCAGGGCGCCACGAACGACGTCGAAGGCATGCGCATGCTCGATGCCGATGAGGCGCATGCGCTTGAGCCTGCCGTGCACTGCGTGGCGGCCGTGTTATCGGAGGAATCCGGTGTCTTCGACTCGCATGGCTACCTGCTCGCGCTGCGCGGCGAAATCGAAAACCGTGACGGCCTCGTCGTCTGCGGTGCGCGATTCGTCGGCGCACATGCGCGGGGTGCCGGCGGTTGGCGCGTGGAAACGATTGATGGAACGGGGGCAGATGCGGCAGGCACGCCCGCGGTCGACGCTGTCGACGCCGTCGCCTCTCGCACTACCCTCACCGCACGGCTTCTGATCACCGCTCCCGGACTCGAGGCACAGACCGTCGCCGACTCGATCGAGGGTTTTCCCAAAGAATTGATCCCGCGTCGCTACCTCGGCAAAGGCGTATATTTCAAGCTGACCGGTCGAGCGCCGTTTGATCGACTCGTCTACCCGACGCCCATACCCGGCGCTCTCGGCACGCATTACCGAAAAACTCTCGACGGTCAGGCTGTTTTCGGTCCCGACCTCGAGTACGTCGACGCCATCGATTACTCGGTCGATCCGGCTCGTGCCCGCGAGTTCTACACGAGCGTGCGACGCTATTGGCCCGGTGTTCCGGCGAATTCTTTGATCGCCGACTACGCCGGGGTTCGACCAAAGATCCACGGGCCGGGCGAAAAGCAACCCGACTTCCGGATCGACGATTTCTCGGTACACGGCCTGCCTGGTCTTGTCAGTCTGTTCGGCATCGAAAGCCCGGGCCTCACGAGCTCGCTCGCCATCGGGGAAGAAGTCGCATCTCGGCTTGAACTGCGCTGAGGGCGCAGCGCGAGCTCGACTCGCGATCCTACTCGCAGTAGTACGCACCGCGCGGGAACGTGTTGCCGTCGATGTCCTGCGCCCGCGAGTGATAACCCGTCGCGCGGTAGGTGCGCCAGCCGCGATTCATGCTCGAGCACACCTCGTCCCCGGTGGCCTGAAGCTCCGCGGGCACCGGCCCGAAAGCGCTCGGGTTGTCCCAACCCGCTTTGCCGTCAATCGTGACAAGTCGCGGCGGCGCCGCGCCCTCAACGAGCCCGGGGCGGAAGGGGATCGAGCACCCCGCCAAAAAAGCCGGAACCGTCAGCATGCTGACAATGATGGAAAAACGACCCTGCACGTTGCCTCGCTTCATCGAGATATTCCTTTGATCACCGAAAAGAGGTGGCCAAAGTTATCGGGGCAAGATCAGGGACGCGATTGAAATTCTCGAGTTAGGTGCGGCGGCGCACGCCGAGCCACCTACCAACCAGCCGCCTTTTTGACCGCACTGCAGAACGCTGCGAGTTCATTGGCTGGCGAGCCCTCGCACAGTTCGAGCACGCTCACAGCGGCGGGTGCGCTCGCGGGCATGCTCACTGATCCATCGCGCGTCACAACGAGATCGAATTTCCGGGCCGCCATCGACGCCGCAGTCAAGGTCGGGTTCTCTTCATCGACGATGAATGACAGTCCCGTCAGGCGCAGCGAGCCTCCCGCAGCACAACTCGCTCCGGTGACGAGGAGCGCCTCGGGCCCTTCGATGCGCACCCGATGCTCGGCAGAAAAACGCGGCATCAGTGCGGGGTCGCTCGCGTCGATCGCCAAAGAATAACCGTCGCGCACCGACCACACCTGATCCGTGCACGCTCGCACCCAACCGGTCGAGGGCAGTGGCGTGGCGGGCAATATGCCGCTGCGCGCCTCGACTCTCGCTGCCTTCGCCGCCGCTGACGACGCCGCCGCTGACGACGCCGCCGCTGACGACGCCGCCTCTGACGACGCCGCCTCTGACGGCTCCGCCACTGACTGCGCGACCGTCTCTCCGAACCAGGCCACTGCAACGGTGGGCTCAAGCTCGCGGGTTGCGATGCGAACATCGCCTCTGGCGACGTACTCGAGTGTCCAATGCTGATGGCCATCAGCCTCGCGACGCAGCAATCGATAGGCGCTGCCGACGTGATCCACGTCGCGGGACGCAGTCTGCGAAGCCATCGGCGTCCCTGTACTCGCGGACGCTGTAGCCGCGGTCGCTGTAGCCGCAGTCGCTTTGCCCGCAGTCGCTGCACTCGCAGTCGCTGCACTCGCTACCGCGGGTTTTGGCACTGTGCTCTGCGGCGGCACGGTCGCTGTCGAACTCTTTGCTGACTCGTTGATTACCCCATCATCGATCGGCGACTCATCGCCGCCACCGAGGACGATTCGCGTCCGGATACCCGAGCGAATCGCGAACACCTCAAGGACATCGCCCGCCACCGCGTTGACCACGAGTGGCGTCTCGCCCTCGTCGTTGCCGACGAAGTCGCGCTGATCGGCGCGAACCCTGATCACGAACCGCGGACCAAGCGCCCACGCCTCGAGTTCCCAACGGTCCGGCCCGATCTCCCGCACCGCCAACGCGGACGCGCTTTTTTGCATTGTGTCCTGCTGCGCCGCCGAGACGCCCGAGTTCCAATCGAAGACCACTGCACCGCCCACGCGTCGAATGAGAATTCGGCGCGGCGTCTCGTCGCTGCGCACCCACAACTCGAAGCCCTTGCGATCGGAGTGATCGAGATCGTGGAGCACGACCGGAATCTTTCGTACCTCACCTTCCCCGAGCGTGATTTCCGCCTCGAACTCATCCGATACCGCAGCCTGGCCGCGATCACCATCGAGCCGCAGAATCGTCGCAATCTGCCAGTGGTTCCGGGCGATATCCGCCACCCCCGTCACCAGCACCCCACCAAGCGCGCCGATCGAGGCCAACGCCTCTCGACTGCTCGCGGCAATACTTTGACTATCGAACAAGAGTTCCTGAAATCTTCGGGTTTTCTTGTAGTGATAATCCGAGATCCATGCGCGCTGACAGTAGCTCATGAAATCGTGATAGAGCGTCGCGTCGATCATGCGATGACGCGTCGCATCGTAGCCATCCACGCCGAGTCGCCCTTTGGCGTTCGGAAAGGCCGCATCCGGTCCATCCGGTTGCCCGCAGACATCGTTGGTCTCACCGGTGGCGGCAATATGCCGCAGTCCGTGGTTGTGGCCGATTTCGTGCACCGCCGTTTCGCTGCTCGTGAACCCGATGACGTTGTGCAGGATGCCAATACCCGATAACGGCGGACAGCCCGTCAGCGAGGACTCCGCGGGCAGATAGGCCATGCCGCCGATTCCACCGTAACTCGAGAGATTGATGTCCTGACTTCGATTCTTGAAAAGACCATAAAAGAATCGATCACAACCCTTGTTGTTGAGTTCCGCCGCTCTCAAGGAACTCAGGGTGGCTAGTGCAATCGACCAGTCGCTTCCGGAAAATGGCGCGATGGGCTTGCCCCAATTGAAAGGCGTCTCGCCGGTTTCGACGTAGAGCGCGGCGTTCGGAAACATGGCATTCAACAGCGCACCGATCTCGGCCTTGGAGTTGCTCATCTCCGCGTCGCTCGGCAAGCCGAAGTCCGTACTGATGGGCACGAGCTTCAACTGAATCGGCTTCTGCGTCTCGAAAGAGAAACGCTTGGTGAGCTGTTTGCGCGACGCCGAAGACGCGCTGATCGAATCGCCATGATCGACCTCGACCGTGAGATCGACATTGCCCGCGCCGAACCAACGTGCAGCCGCATCCCGCAGGTCGAAGGTCGCCACACAAGACGATGACGAATGCTCGCCAACCGGGGTGTTCAGGATCGGTCCGCGCAGTTCGAGCGGCGCTTCGCCCGCGCGCGAGAGCCGCACGATGCCGGCCCTGCCGTCGCTGTTGCCCGACACGGTGAAGAACGCACGCACGATTCCGGGCTTCTGCGCAATGAGTGGTATCGAACCGTCGGCAGCGGGAGCAATCGCCTGTATCACTTGCAGATCGCTGACGCCGAGTGTCGTCGACGGTGACGCCGCGGGCGTGAGTCGGACCGGGTTCGACAAGCCGCTTTGGTGCGACTCGTTGAACGCGCGAACCACGTAGGTGCCGCGTGTGTCGTTCGTCGCCGACAGTGTCGCCGAGAGACCCGTAATCGGATCACCCACGACTTCGGCAACGCCCGTACTACTCAGCCGATAGACGCGATACGAACTCGCTCCCTCAACTGCGCGCCACGCGAGGCTCACCTGACCCGTAGTCACATCACCGGTGAGCAGTGGCGGTGTGAGCGTCGCTTTGCCGAGTTGAACTTGTTGGGTGTGGACGACCACCGTTCGCGGTGCCGAACCCGCTGAACTCACGACACGCACAAAGCGCAGATTGAACTTGGCCGATGCGCGCCCCGCGAGCACACGCGTCGCGTTGAGATCACAAGGCGTCGGTGCGCCATCGAGGGCGTTGGTGTCGATCAAGCGGACGATGGGGCAGCGCGCGGGACTCGTATATATGGCTGCGGCCTCATCCACCACGGAGATCTCGATGATGCCGTTGCGAATGTCATCCTCGCGCCAACCCGGAATCCGCACCTCGAACCCGGCCTTGTTCGCTGCGTCACGCACATCAAGGTCAGCTTCGACGGCCGCGGTGTCCACGCGAAACGCCGAAAGCGCCGGTCCACAAAGCAAGTTATTGGCCGACACGGCACCGCCGACTCCCGAGAGCGGCACTAGGCTCGGACTGCCGCTCGCATCGTGCGCGATCGACAATTGCGCAGTGCGCGAGCCCGTGCGAGTGGGTCGAAAGACAACGCTGAGCTCGCAGAACGCCCCGGCGGCGACCGTCGCACCGCAGTTGTTGGTCTGCACGAAATCACCCGGATCATCAGCGACAAGCGTGATGCTGCTGATCTTGAGCTCGACCGCACCACGATTCGAGAGCCGCAATACTTTGGCGGTACTGCTCGTGTTGAGCGGTTGACTCGTGAATTCGAGGGCTCGCGGCGAGAGCCCGATGACTGGTGCAGCGGCGCTGGCTGCGCCACCGAGCGAGATGCTCGTCGAGCCATCCTGCGGCGAGTTATGGCGCAGCGTCAGTCGCGCAGAGCGACTGCCGACCGTGCCCGCGGGCTTGAACGTCACTCGAATCGTGCAGCGCGCCCCGACGGCGACCTCGGTGCAATCGTTCGTCTGCGAAAATTGCGTGGCATCGGTGCCGCTGAAACCGATCTCGGTGATGCGCAGGGTCGCATCGCCCGGATTGGTGATGACGATCGAGCGCGGATCACTCGTCGAATCGACGGGCTGCGAGCCGAATGAAATCGAAGACGGGTTGGCGGTGATGCCAGGCCCGGAGGCGGTGCCCCGGAATGTCAGCACGGTGGGATTGCCCGCTGCGTTGTGACGGAATGAGGTTCGTCCGGTCTTGGCACCCGCCGAAGTCGGGCGAAAACGAACCTCGACATCGCAGCTGCCGCCCGGCTGTATCGTGCGTTCGATGCACGGACTGATCAGCGGAAAATGGACCGAGTCGGTGTTCTCGGCAAAGGCGCCGCCAAAACTCAGGGCGGCATCGCCGGTGTTGCGAAACGTGATCGTGCGTACATCGCTCGAGGCGTTGACGGCGAGCGAACCAAAATCAATCGATGTTGCCGACGCCTCGATGATCGGTGCGATCCCGGTCGCCGAGACCGCGAACGTCGCACTACTACCCGCCGCGTTGTGCGCAATCGTGAGCGTGGCCGTCTCGGCGCCGCGATTGGCTGGTACGAACAAAATATTGATCGTGCAACTCGCACCAGGCGGAAGTAACGAGCCGCAGCCTGAACTCAGCCGATACTCGGACGAAGCCCCTGCATTGAACGCCACGGATGAGAAATACAGCGACTCCTGACCGGGGTTGCTGATCGTCACGGGTCGGGTGGCGGACGTGCCCACTATTTGATTGCCGAAGGCGATCGCCGAGCCGCTCGCAGAAAATCGGGGCGGCAAAAGATCGACTGATTTCGCGCGGCCCTCGCGGAACCCGAAGGTGATGTAGTGCGCCGTAGCCGCCGCGAGATCGTTGCCGAAGGCCGCTTTGATGTCGGCATGCAGCGCAAGGTATGCCGTGGGGTCGAAGGTGATGGCCCGACCCTCACGATGCCCATTCTGAATGAAGTGACGCAGTGCACGACCGACATCGGCGCCGAGCGCGAGAATGAGGTCTGCATGAGTTGCCACGTAGCGCAACGCATCGAGTTCCGAAATCGTGGTCTTGCGACCCTCGCGATATCCCCACTCGATGTAGTGCCGAATACCCTTCAGAGGATCAGCGCCAAGCGCGCCCATGAGATCCGGGTGGCTCGCGATGTAACGCAGTGCGTCGTTGTCTGACCAGTTTGTCCGGCGGCCCTCGCGATAACCCCATTCAATGAAATGACGGGTCGCGCGCGTCTCGTCCGTCCCAAACGCCTCGATGAGATCCGGGTGCGTCGCGATATAGCGAAGCGGCTCGAAAGTGATGCGGCGCCCCTCGCTGAAGCCCCAGTCGAGATAGTGCTGCCTGCCACGACTGACGTTCGGGCCAAACGTAACGATGAGATCAGGGTGACTCGCGATGTAACGCAGCGCATCGAGATCGGAGAGCGGCGCGAGCACGGTCAACGACACGCTCGCGCTCGCCGACCCGCTCGTCGCACCCGTTGCGGTGATCGTGAAATTGGTCGGCGCGAGTGCCGCCACCGGTCTGCCCGAGATGACACCGTTCGCGGCATTGAGCGTGAGTCCGCTTGGCAGTGACGGTGCGATCCGAAACGTCGGTGCGCCGTTGAAGTTGGCGGCGATCAGCGTCGCCGAGGGGCCGAGAGCGTCGCCCAGATAGCTGCGCACCGATTGGGTGGCAGGCGACAGTGTCGCGCAAGGCAGCGTCGAGAAGCGGGTGAATGCCGAACCCACGATGATCGTGCGGGGCTCGGGCGTCGTGTAACTTCCGGTCACCTCGTAGGCCTTGCCGCAGGCGAGGCTTCCGGTCGATCCGCTGAAAGTTCGCGTCGTGTTGCCACCGATCGGCACCGACGCGGGGTTCGCGTTGTTCGTATAGAAGCCGCTGGTCGCTCCGGCTTCCCGAACGAAAAAATTCAAGGTGTATTCGCCGGTGCCGTTGGCGTCGGTGGTGATCGAAGCACTGAATGACGCCGCGGTATGCGTGATACCCGACACCACGGTGTCGGTGCCGCCGGTCCGGTCGGCCCAGGCGGGCGATAACTGGGCGCCAAAAAAAAGCCCTAGTGCCAGCGTCCATCGCAACGGACTGCTACGGCTCTCCGCAGCGTATGAACCCGCACGGCTAATCACATTACATCCGACCGTTTATTTCCGACGTCGACCCTGAACCTGTCGCGTCCAATCAAACCATGAAACCGAGGTTACGAGATGAAAAATTCACGACATTCGGTGCCACGGCGGGCAGGTCCGAGGCACTCACGCCAAACCAGCTCGCGAGGGTCGCGGCGTATTGATCGGACGAGACTGTGGGGATGAGATTGCCCCCGCCGATCTCGAGCGGGCCGTCCATCGCGAGAAGCGGGTACTGACCGTACAGGCGTCCACCGCGCACGCTGCCACCGACCACCATCTGCACGCCACCCCAGCCATGATCGGACCCATCACCGTTCGAGGTCAGCGTGCGGCCGAAGTCGGATTGCGTGAAGAGCGTCACCTGCTCGCCGAGCCCGATTTCGTTCATGGCATCGTGAAACGCCTTGACCGACTTGCTGATGTCCGCAAGCAATCGCGGTTGATCGGTCAGTTGATGATCATGGGTGTCGAAACCACCCGCAGCTACCAAAAAAATCTGTCGCGACATCGAGAGCCGCGCGCGCTGGGAAATCATGCGCGCCACGGTGCGCAACTGGATCGAGAGGTTAGAGAGGGTCGCTCCGGAATCCGGCAAGGCGTTGAACTTGTAGGCCTCGGAGAGCGCGGTGTTGATGCGATCGGCATAGCGCAACGCGCGCTCGTGCACGCGGGCATATCCGCGGTGATAGTACGTGTTCTGGCGGCTCGCCAGCGTGCCCGCCAGAATCCCGTCGACGCTCTGACGACGACCGAAATTGGTTTCGTAACTGTACGGGTCGCGTACCTTGTCGAAGGTCAAACCCTGGAACGTATTCACGCCGCGTGCCCCCATGACATAGGGGTCGACGGTGGTGGCGGCCTGAAACAAACTTTGGCCGAAGAGAGAAACATTCAGCGGCATCTGCTGCGCGCCGGTACGCGCCGCGAGCAGATCGGCAACCCGCCCGCCCCAGCCCGTCGTCAGCAAAAACTTCCCCTTGAGACTGTGCCACTGATCCTGTTGGTCGTTATGCGAGAAGAGCTGCGGAGGCAGATCGTGATTGATATTCATCGACTCGCGGTACTGCGCCTTGCTGGTCGGTCGGATGAGCGGACCGACATTCGGCAGAAATGCCACCCGACCGGCCGCGAACAGGTCGCGGATCTCCGGCATGCTCGGGTGCAGACCAAACGTATGATCGCCCGGCGAGTAGCCCTGCGGTGTGACTGGCAACAACGCGCCCTTTTCGACAGCCAAGCTCGAGGTGGTACCACCGCCGCGTGATCTCGAGTAGGCGTTGTACTCCGCCGTACTCGTCGGCACGAGCATGTTCCACGAATCATTGCCCCCGAAAAGAAAAAGGCAGACCAGCGCCTTGTAGTCGCCGAATCCGCCGACACCGCTCATTTGCCCGAAGGTCGTACCGGAGGTCCTGCCAATCGCGTAGGCCAAGCCGCCTGCCGAGAGCGCTTTGATAAATCTGCGTCGCTGGGAATTCATTGACTGGCGCTCCGTATCAGCGTTGAACTGCGTAATCGGGAGAAGTGACAAGCAGATACAGGGCGTCCGACACCCGATTCTGACGCAGGTTATCGAGATGGGTCTGCCGCGAGAAATTCGTTGCATCCTTGACGGTGGGGTCGATCTTCCATCGTCGAAGCTGGGTACGGATGTTTTGCCGCAGCGCGGGTGACATCGACTCCGGGCTGCCGAGCAACTTCTCGCTCACGCGATCGAGCAGTTCATCCACACCATCGGCGATCTTCATCTCTTGGGAGATGTCGATATAGAAATTGTCAGGACCTTGCTGTCCGAGGTTACGACTCGTCCGATAGTGAGTCTGCACATGGAAGAACCAGTTCATCTGCGTATGCAGGTTCTCGTTGGCCAACTGCAGCTCCGGGGACACGAACCCGGCGCGCGCGATCTCGCCGGGCGGTGCGTAAGAGGGACTGAAGAAGTTGAACACCGAGGGCGACTGACCGGGGCTTTGCCCAAAGATATGTACCGGACTGTATCCGTTGACTGGGCAGCAGAACGAGAACATGGATCTGTCAACCTGGCCGCTCGGCGACTTGGCATCGTAAGCTCGCCACAGCTGCGTGAGCCGCAGCAAGGGTTCCTTCACCTTACCAGCAGTCTCGCTATCGGAGAGCACCCGAGCCTCAGGGTCCAGGAGTATCGCCTTGATGACCGCCTCGAGATTGCCGCGCACACCCGAACCGTCATTATTGAAGGTCTCCGCCACTCGTCGCACGTAATCGGGCGACGGGTTGCTGGTGATGAGTTTCTGGATCAACTGCTTCGAGATGAATGGGCCCACATTCGGGTGTCGGAAAACATTGTCGAGAGCATCAGTGAGATCGCGCGCTCCGCCTTGAAAACCCGGGATCCTGCCACCCGGCAACGCCGCGCCAGGATAAACAAGCAGCTGCTTCATGCCGGGTTCGTGCTGCTCGGCGTAAAACCTCATCGGCTTGGCTTGGTTGAAGTTGGCAACCGGCCAATGGTCCGGACTGCGCCAATCATTGACGGTACAGGTTCGACCGGCGTTAAGCACATTCCCCGGACATCCCCAGCCCCACCCCGTGAAGACCCGAGCGAAACCTTGGATGGTGTCTTGGTTGTAGGTTGGTATGGGCTGACCGCTGGCATCACGCCGAACGCTGCCGTCGATGTTGAGCTCCACGAGTCCGATGCTGAAGAGCTGCATCATCTCGCGTGCGTAGTTCTCATCCGGACGAAGGTTCGTACCCTCGACCGCCTTCTGGTTGCCGAGCATCGAAAGATAGAGCCCCATCGCGGGATGCAGCGTCACATCCTCGAGCAGACGGCGAAAGTTTCCAAACGCATTGCGCGCCAGCATGTCGTGAAAGTCGGCAATCGCGAACGGGAACTCGAGCAGGGCACCGTTATCGGAGACAACCATGATCTGCGAAAGCGCCCAGGCAACTCGTTGACGCAGCTGATCATCACCGCGCAGCACATTGCGGAACCAAAGGTTCACGCGATCGTTCTGCATTTGCCCCGCGCCCATGTTTCGAGTATCCGCCGGGACCAGCGAGATCAGCGTAGGCAATTGAAGCGAAATCGGTTGGCGAATTTGCTCGTCGATCCACCGCTCATACCCGTTTGCGCCGTAACCGATTTCGAGCAAGCGATTGATATCGGCCTCGCGCGGACCGAAGGTCGTCTGTACTAGAAAACGATGCGCATCAAGTCTTGTGGTCGGGGTCGTTGGCGCCCGCGCGACGCTGCGTTTTTCAGCGAAGCCGAAGCTGATGTAGTGCCGTGTTGCCGCCTCGGTGTTGGTGCCGACTGAAGCACGCAGGTCCGCATGGTTGGCGAGATAGCTCGCGGCGCTGAACGTGACGCGCCGACCTTCCTTGAAGCCTGAATTGATGTAATGCCTGACACCGGCCACTGCATCGGTGCCGAAAGCGGACATGAGATCCGCGTGGCTCGCAATGTAGGCAAGCGCATCGAAAGTCACCCGCCGACCCTCGTTGAAACCCACGCGGATGAAATGCTTGATCGCCGCAACGACATCGGTCTTGATCGTCTCGATCAGATCCGGGTGACTGGCCACATAGGCCAAGGCATCAAAAGTCGTTTTTCGACCGTCGCGATAGCCGTTCAGAATGTAGTCGCGCGTCGCTGCCGTGGTGTCTAACCCGAACGTCGCGATCAGATCTCCATGGCTCGCGGTGTAGCGCAACGGATCAAACGCCGCAGTGACCCGCTTTTCCTTGAAGCCGAAATTGATGTAGTGGCGCGTAGCGCGCTCTTCGTCCGTGCCGAACGCCAGCATCAGGTCCGGGTGACTCGCGGTGTAAATGAGCGGATCGAACGTGATCCGCCGACCCTCTCGCGCACCCCACTGCTCGTAATGCAAACGACCCTTGGCGATGTCATCGCCAAAAGCCTGCATGAGATCGGGTTGACTCGCGAGGTAGCGCAGCGTGTCAACATCGGACAACGTCTGCAGCGACTGGTTGGTCAGACGCATCGCACACATGCCCGCCGGCACGCGGGGACAGCCGAAAGTGTACGCGACCAGCGCCCCATCTTTGGTCAGCTTGATGTAATTTGCGATGGGGTACCAGAGCTTCTTTTGTGGCTCGTTTGTGACGGCCGGAAAAATGACCGTCGTACGCGACTCGAAATCCGTTTTCAGGATCACATGTTCTTGCACGGTATTCGTATACCAAGAGCCCGCCAGAAAGAAGCTGCCCCCGGACAGCACCACATCTTGCGCCAAATAACGTTCCTGCGTCCGCGGCGAGATTGGCGTACGCATGGATTTCAGTGACCAGAGATCGAACCCTCCGCCGCGCTGTCCCTGAATCCAGACCGCCCCGTGGCCCGTGGACATCACGAGATCAAGACGTCCATCGGTGGGGATCAGGTGTATCGCATTAGGCCAGCCGTGATCCCACTCGATCCGGCGGCCATTCGCCCCGTCGCGCGGAATGACCGAGTCCGATCGCGTAAACGTCCCATCGCCCCGCCCGAGCAGCACCGGCGTGCGGGTGGAGTCGGGAAGACGGGCGTCGGGTGCCTGCGAGTGATTGGTCAGAGCAATATCGACATTACCATCGCCATTTAGGTCAGCGGCTGAGGCGTGGGTAGAATGCATGCGATAGGGCAACTCGATCCGCCGGTAGGTTTTGCCGGCAGTGCTCAAAAAAAGTACCTGATTCGAGAGATAAATTTCGCTGTAGCGAGGGTGATCGCCGTTGTTTTCCCCGTTTGGCAGGTTATGCCACATTCCCTCGCAGCTGAGGAAAATGTCAGGCTTGCGATCATTATTGAAATCCGCCGTGATCGCGGAGGTGACATGGACGCAGGTGTCGCGATCTCCCGCACTCGCAAAGAATTCGCTGCTGCGATCAATCCACCGGCCGGAATCATCACGAATCAGAAAATAGGCCTTGCCGGGACTGTCCGCGGGTGTGACGTCCTTGGGCAGTCCGTGCACATTGCGAAAACGATGCACGCCGACGAACGCACCGATTCGCCCCTCGGCCGCAAAGTCGCCGAAGGTGACCGCGCGATTGTCCCAACCCTTCTCGTCTGCGTCCTGCTTGATGCCGAGATCTCCCAAACTCGGCACCTGAGTCTCGTCAAACTGCAGCGAACTCTTGTTCTCGTATGACGTCGCGAACACCGGGTAGGTCACGGCCAAGAGCACACTGCGCCGCGCCGAGGCGCCCTCGCCTCGGCACTCGAGCGCGTAGTCGAAGCGGCCGGGCGTCCCGACGGACACAGTGACCTTGCCGGAGGTCGCGCGCGCGCCGCTCCACGCACCGCTCGCCGTACACTCCGTTGAATTCTTTGCCGTCCACGAGATCACCGCCGAGCCGCCGGCCGACAACACCGGCTTGTCGACCGTCAACTGGAGCTCCACATCGAGGAGCGGACCGAAATTCCGCCCCTCCTTGAAGCCGAACTCGATGTAGTGCTTGGTGGCCGCGACGAAATCCCGGCCAAAGGCACTGCGGAGATCGGCATACCGCGCGAGGTAATTGCCAGCATCAAAAGTCGTTGTCGAACGCTTTTCGTTGAAGCCGAAGTTGATGTAATGGCGAACCGCTTTATCCTCGCTCGTACCGAAGGCGAGGATGAGGTCGGGGTGACTCGCGGTGTAACGCAGCGGGTCGAAGGTGATCCGGCGGCCTTCCTTGAGCCCGAAATCTTCGTAGTGCTTGCGGCCCTTGGCGATATCGGTGCCAAACGCGGCGATCAGATCACCATGGCTCGCGATGTAGCGCAGCACATCGAGGTCGGTCAGCGCAGACTGGGCGGCCTCGACGCCGGAGGGTGCGGACGCGCTGGCGGACGACGCGGCGGCCGAAGCGGCCACCGTTGCGGGGTTGAACACCCCGAAAAACGCCAGAACAGCCCAAAGAACCGCCAAAAAATGACGATGCCGGTTCGCGTTGTTGATCACCGTTGACGGCACAGGCGCCTCCCGATCATGCCGCCGTGACCTCTTGGGTAACGGCGATCTTGGGACTTTAGTGCAGCAACTCTCGTGCCAAGACGGTTCTTTGACAGATAATCTCCGACCGCAGAGGAAACCGCCGGCTCAAGCCGCCGTCGCGAGCTCCGCGGCGCGCAGGATCAGTTCCGGGCCGGCCGTGGGCTCCCTCGCCCCTTCCGAGAGCATCCGCCGATATTCGCGTGCCCCCGGGGTGTGACTCAAAAGTCCGAGTAAATGCCGGGTAATGGCGGGCAGCCGCTCGCCTTTGATCATCTCGCGCTCGGCATATTCGGCCATCCGTTCGAGGTGCTCCGCCACGGTCAGCGGTCGGTACGGGACGCGGGGCGCGGCGGGATCGAACGCCGCGGCCGCTTCGTCGAGCGCCGCATAAATCTCGCCGAGCACCATCGGCCGGTGATACGCCTCGCGGCCGAGCATCACCCCATCGGCCCAGTCGAGCGCTTCGAGCGATTGGGCGACGGTCTTCAGGCCGCCGTTCAAAACCACCGGCATATCGGGAAAATCTTCTTTGAGGCGGCGAACGATGTCATAGCGCAACGGCGGAATTTCCCGATTATCGGCGGGCGACCAATTACCGAGCACGGCGCGGCGCGCGTGCACGATCACGCAATCGGCGCCCGCCGCGCGCACGGCCACCAGAAAATCACAAAGCTTGTCGTAATCGGCCTCATCGAAGCGCTGCACCGCCTCATCGAGATCACGCCGATTCGAGCGCAGTGTGCCAATGCGCATCTTGACGGTGACCGGCAAATCCACGGCCTCGCACATGGCCGCGACGCAATCTGCGACCAGATCTGGCTCGTTCATCAAACAGGCGCCAAAGGCACCCTTTTGCACTTTGTCTGACGGACAACCGCAATTAAGGTTGATCTCGCCATACCCCCACTCCGCGCCATAGCGCGCAGAGGCAGCAAGATAATCGGGCTCGCAGCCCCCGAGCTGCAGCGCGACGGGGTGCTCTTCGGAGGAATATTCCAGAAGTTTTTCGCGATCACCGCGCAAAATCGCCGAGGCCGTCACCATCTCGGTATAGAGCAAGAGGTCCGGCGAAAACCCACGCAGAAAATAGCGGCAATGCCGATCCGTCCAATCGAGCATGGGCGCGACGGACACGTTGCGATTGATGGCCTCGCGATACCCATCCGTCATTACGCTGGTTTTTGCGGCGTGATCCACGGGCGGCATTTTACCGATTGTGAAGGCCCGGCGTGCTGCGGGCCGCGGGCCACCTGTGCCCGCTGTAGGCTCCACCAAAATCATTCATATCACGTCCAGTCGACATTAGTGTCGATTTTAAGTAATATCTATCCATGCTTGATGCTCGCCAAACCATCGAGGTATTTCACCTGCTCTTCCTGCGGGCGTTGGGCGCGCGCGTCGACAAAAGCCTGTTTTCCATTAAAGGCGGCTGCAATCTGCGCTTCTTTTTGAGGAGCATTCGCTACTCCGAAGACATGGATCTCGACATTCAGACGATGGCTGTAGGCACCCTGCGCAATAACGTCAATCGTCTGCTCGTGGAGCCTGCGTTCGTTCAGGCGCTGCGAACACACGGCATCGAGTTGCTCAAAATCGCCGCGCCCAAACAGACGGAGACCACGCAACGCTGGAAATTGATCCTGCGCAACACATCCTCTGGAGCCGATACGCCGACCAAAATCGAATTCTCACGTCGCGGTCTCGATGATGATCGGTCCATCGAGCCGGTCGACGCCGCAATCATTCGTGAATACCGTCTTTATCCGGTGATCGTGCAGCACTACACCGTGAGTGCCGCAATGGCACAAAAGGTCTTGGCGCTTGCCTTACGCGAGCAAATTCAGTCGAGGGACGTATTCGATCTCAAATTGCTGATCGACGCTGGGGGTACTGCCCATCCGCTGCCTGCGAGCGCCGCAGCAAGACTTGAGGCCGCGATCGAAAATGCCATGGCGGTCGACTACGACGCCTTTGCCGGTCAGGTCCTCGCTTATCTGCAACCCGAATATCAGCAGCATTACCGTGACAAAGAAGTCTGGGCTGCACTGCAGAACGACGTCGTGAACAGTCTCTGGACGCTGCGATCATGAACCAGATCGAAGCCCTGCAGCGCCTGCGCAATCTCGGAACGCCGGTGATCGAGTCGCGCGATGTCGCCGCGTTATTGCGAGTCTCCGCGAGCAATGCGACGACGATACTCAGGCGTCTCGCCGCTGCAGAAATGCTCATCCA
>VGTW01000017.1 GCA_016874555.1 Gammaproteobacteria bacterium
GCCGGGCGCCGAGCCGTTAGGCAGCGCAAGCTCACGCCCCGAACCTCTCGACGACACCGTCAGTCACGGTTGAAAGCGCGGCACCGCCGCGGCGCTGGGTGATCGCCGGTTTCAGCCTTCGTCAACGTCGCGGCCGGAGACGATCCGCGGCAGCGTGAGGGCGGCGAGTGCGGCCACCAGCAACAGTGGTGCAATCATCAAAGAAAAAGACCACTGCCAACCGATACTGCCCACCGCCAGGGGCACGAGCGCCGGGAACAGTGCAAAGCCCGCCGTCAGCGGTGCCGAGCCGCAGGCGGCATAGGCGGTGGTGCGCATGCGCGTCGGATAAAGATCGGTGAGCAGGGCGCCGACGACGGCGTTACTGCCGTAGAAAAATGCGCCAGTGAGTCCGTACAGGGCGAGATCTTGCCAGCGCGCTTGAGGGATCCACATCAGCGCCACGAGAGCGATGGCGCCGAGTACGGTCCAAAGCGCGAAAGTGTCGCGCCGCGGCATGCGGTATTCGCCCACCCAGGCCGCAGCGAGATAACCAAAAATGGCGATACCGTTGGAGAGTCCGACCAGCTGTGCGGCCTCGCCCTGACTGTAGCCGCGCACGGTGATGAAGTAGGTCGGAAAGAAAAACGCCGTCCCTGCGTAGGCGCAGCCAAAGGCAAAAAACAGTACGATGGAACCGAGGGAGCGGCGTCGGTAGGGCGCCGAGAAGAGCTCGCGTAGCAAACCGAAGTCGATTCCCTTGGCGCTGCTGCGGTTCGTCGCAACTTGCTCGAAGCGCTCGCTCTCGGGCAGACGCCAGGCTATCAGAAAGGCGATGGGCACAATGGCGAAGCCGATCAAAAAAATCGAACGCCAGCCACTCGACTCGAGTAATGGGGCTGCGAGCATGGCTGCCAAAAACCAGCCAAGCGGATAGCCGCATTGCAGTACGCCCATCAACATGCCGCGATGGCGTGCCGGTGCCGACTCGGCCACGTACGCTGCCGTGATCGGCGCGAGACCGGCGGCGACGCCGAAGGCGAGGGCGCGCAATATCGTGAGCTGGGTGAGGTCGGTCACGAAGCCATGCAGACCGACGAAGAGGGCCGAGAGCGCGAGCAAGCCGGCGAGAGTCCAGCGTCGGCCCCAGGCGTCTGCTGCGAGACCGGCGAGAATCACCATGAATGCAGCGGCGATGAAGCCTGTCGTCAGGATGAGGCCGATCACTTCGAGGCTCACCTGATACTCGGCGATGATGCCGGGGATGGCGTAGCCGAACAGCGACTGATCGAGATTGCTCATCGTCCAGGCAAAGAGGCTGAAGACGAGCACCGTGAACCAAGTTTTTTGACTTTCGCTCATGGCCACGATGGTAACGCCTTTGCTGCGTCAGATCGCGCTTGGGTTAAGCTTACCCGCATGGCAACAGAATCCGCTTTGCTCGCAGAGCGCTGGTTTGCAGCCTATGCCGATGACCATCGGCATCCGGTCAATCAGCAGTTGCACGTCATTTGTGTGCCCGCGATCGTCTGGTCGATATTGGCGATTTTGCAGTGCCTACCCGCACCCGAGGTTATGGTCACGGTCTTGGCCGCGATCGGGCTCGAGCAAGGCGCGTGGGCTGCGCTCGCGGCGGCCGCGGCGGTGCTCTTTTGGTTGTGGCTCTCGTTGCCGCTTGGAATCGGCACCGCCGTGCTTTCGGCACTTTGTTTTTGGGTGAATGCATCGATCCTGCAGAGCTTTGGAAACTTTGTGCTGCTGATCGCCGGCATCGCGGTATTCGTGCTGGCTTGGATCGGCCAGTTCGTCGGCCACGTGGTCGAAGGACGCCGACCGAGTTTTTTCACTGACCTCGTTTATTTGTTGATCGGTCCTCCCTGGGCACTCGCTAAGGCTTATCGCCTGGTCGGACTCGAGCGGTAACAGACAGCCAACTGAACTCGTGGAGTTTGTCGATGATCTCAACACTGCGTTCCGGTTTCTTTGTTTTGCTCGGGGCCTGCATGCTCGCGGTCTCGAGCGGGGTGGCGGTCGCAGACGACTCGCTGTTGCGTTTCGTCGAGTCGCGGCGCGCGATTGATCGAGCAGTCGCGCTCGAAATCTGGAACTGGGCCGAGGTTGGCTATCAGGAGGAAAAGACGAGCGCGCGATTGCAAAAAGAATTGCGTGACGCGGGTTTCTCGGTTCGTGTAGGGGTCGCCGATATGCCCACGGCTTTCGTCGCCGAATATGGCAGCGGCAAGCCGGTGATCGCGATTTTGGCCGAGATGGACGCGCTGCCGGGCGTATCTCAGGCGGCGGTTCCCGAGCGCTCGCCGTTACGCGGCCGGATTTCCGGGCACGCCTGTGGTCATCATCTTTTCGGTACGGGGTCGACCTCCGCCGGTATCGCCGTCAAAAATTGGCTGCTCGCCAACAAGCGCACGGGCACGATCCGTGTTTATGGCACGCCTGCCGAAGAGGGCGGTGCAGGCAAGGCCTATATGGTGCGTGCCGGCTTGTTCAACGATGTCGATATCGCGCTGCATTGGCATGCGGGCGATCGCAATGTCGTGACCAACGAACCGTCGCTTGCCAATAAGAGTGCGAAATTTCGTTTCAATGGCGTGGCAGCTCATGCTGCGGGCGCGCCGGATCGTGGTCGTTCGGCACTCGATGGCGTCGAAGCCATGAATTACATGGCCAATTTGCTGCGCGAGCACATGCCCGATGATGCGCGGGTGCACTACATCATCACCCGCGGGGGCGATGCGCCGAATGTGGTGCCGGAATTTGCCGAAGTGTATTACTACGTGCGACATCGCAACCCCATGGTGATGGCCGAACTCTTCGATCGCCTTATACGAATTTCCGAGGCGGCGGCGCTGGGGACCGGAACCTCGGTCAACCACGAAGTGATCCACGGCGCCTACAGTCTGTTGCCCAACGATGCGCTGGCGGCGCTCGCCGATGAAAAATTACGCAAAGTGGGTGGTGTTCAATGGGATGCGAAGGAACAGGCGTTCGCGGTAAAGATTTCGACCACCTTTGCCAAAACCGACCTCGGCCTCGGCTCCGAACGCGAGGTGCAACCGATTGGGGCGCGGACGTCGTTCGGCTCGACCGACGTGGGTGATGTGAGTTGGACTGTGCCCACCATCGGCTTCAGAACGGCGACTTGGGTACCGGGCACGCCTGCGCACTCGTGGCAGGCGGTTGCCGCAGGTGGTATGAGCATCGGCCTCACAGGTATGGAAAACGCCAGTAAGGTGCTCGCCTTGACCGCGGTCGACCTGCTGTCTCGCCCTGAGTTGATCGGCGCCGCTCGTGCCGAGTTCGAACGTCGACGCGGGCCTGATTACCGTTACGCGAGTGCCGTGGGTGATCGCGCGCCGCCGCTCGATTATCGGCGCTGAAACTTCGAGGTCCTGGTCATGAATATCCCGTTCGCAAACCGCCGGCTGTTGGCGTTATCGGTACTATTTTCTTTCGGTTTGATCAGTGCCGCGGCGCTGGCGCAGTCGCCGTCGCAGGCTGCCGGGGCTGAGCGGCGCTGGGTGATCATCGTCGACAGCGGTAATCAGGCTGGCGAGATCGTCGAATCCTGCAGCACGGCACGCGATTGTAAGCTGCGCTATATTTTCAAAGATAACGGGCGTGGACCGGAAATCCTCGAGCGCATTCGCTATGCCGCCGACGGCACGCTGGAGCGCTATGCTGCGACCGGCGAGAGCACCTTTGGTTCGTCGGTCGACGAGCGATTCGCGAGCAAGAACGGGCGTGCACAGTGGCAGTCGACCGCCGAGCGAGGCAGCACCGATGCAGGCGAAGGCAAACTCTATCTGCCACTGCAAGGCAGCGGGATAGTCTATGAGGCGATGGCGCGGTTGACTGCCGGCGGCAAGACGCTGGCCGTGCTGCCGACTGGCGAGGTCACGCGCCGCACGATCACGACGCTGGCCTTGGGTGAGGGCGGGCAACGACGCGAGCTCGAACTCGTCGCGTTCAGTGGTCTTGGGCTGACACCGGACTTTGTGTGGATCACCCGCGGTGCGATGCCGCAATTCTTTGCCTACGTGATTCCGGGCTACGCCGTGACCATACCGGCGGGGCTTGAGGGCATGAGCGCGCGACTCATCGAAGCACAAAGGACGGCGGAGAATCAGCTGCTGGCAGGCTTCGCGCCGCGCTTGTCGGTGCCGCTCGAGGGACTCAGCGTCATTCGTAACGCGCGTCTTTTCGACAGCGAGCACGCACGCCTGCGCGATGGTCTGCACGATGTCCATATTTTACGTGGACGAATTTCCTCCATCCAGCCCGCCGGAGCGAGCCTTGAGGCCGCGCAACCGATACGCGAGCTGGATGCCGGCGGGCGAGTCATGTTGCCCGGACTCTTTGACATGCACGCGCATGTCGGTCGCTGGGAGGGCGGTCTCAATCTTGCGACCGGCGTCACCACGGTCCGCGATTTGGGTAACGACAATCCGACGGTGCAGCAGATCATCGATGAAACCGCTGCAGGAACCGTTTTCGGTCCGCAAATCGTGCCTACAGGGTTTCTCGAGGGCGAGAGCCCCTACAGTGCGAGAAATGGCTTCGTGATCAGCACGCTCGATCAAGCTAAGCGCGCGGTCGATTGGTACGCGGCGCACGGCTATCCGCAGATCAAGATCTACAATAGCTTTCCGCGCGAGCACCTGCGCGCAACCGTCGCTTACGCCCATGAGCGCGGTCTGCGCGTGAGTGGTCATGTGCCTGCCTTCTTGCGCGCCCGCGATGTGGTCGAGGCGGGCTTCGATGAACTCAATCACATCAACCAGATCGTGCTCAATTTTTTGGTTGATGAACGCACTGATACACGTACGCTACAACGCTTTTACCTGCCAGCCGAGAAGACCGCCGGGCTCGATTTCGAGGGGCCCGCGGTGCGTGACTTCATCGATTTGCTGAGAGCGCGCGGCACGAATATTGACCCCACTCTGACCACTTTCGATTTTTTGCGGCAGCGCGACGGTGAGATGTCAGCCGCCTACGCGGCGATTGCCGATCACCTGCCCGTGAATTTGCAGCGCAGTCTGGTCAGCGGCGGTATGAAAATTCCGAACGATCGGGTGCACGCGCTCTACACCCGCTCCTACGCACGCATGATCGACTTCGTTGGCCGTATTCATCGCGCAGGGATTCCGCTCGTGGCGGGTACTGATGCGATCGCGGGGTTCACGCTGCAGCGCGAGCTTGAGCTCTACGTGCAGGCTGGTATTCCGGCAGCTGAGGTACTGCGGATTGCCACCTGGAACGGCGCCAAGTACAGCCGACTACTCGCGGACCGGGGCAGCCTGGAGGTGGGTAAGCTTGCGGATCTCGTGCTCGTCGAAGGCGACCCGACACAGGACATCACCGCGATTCGCAAGGTGGCGCTCGTCGTCACTCAGGGCCGCAGTATCGATCCCGCGGCCGTCTTTCGCGAGCTGGGTATCAAGCCCTTTGTTGCCACGTCGCCGCGTTGGAAAAAAAAGCCCGCTGATCGCGGGTCTCCTCTGGGGGCTGTCCCGACCTAGAGTTTGTCGGCCGGTTTTGGGGTCGAGGGCGCGACTTTCTTTCTGGTGCCCGCCGGTTTGGCGGCCCCGGCCGGTGTGAAGCTGAACTTTTGACCGGCAACCGCTGCCTCGTACATCAGGCCACCCTTAGCGATGGTGAGCACGGCGAAGCCACGGTAAAACTCGCCCGTGGTCGTGGCGTCTTTCTTGCCGCCTGCCACGCCGGCACTGGCTCCCGCGGTGCCCGCTGACGCATTGGCGCTCGCGGTGATCGCGACTGCGCCGACACCGGCGCCGAACGTGAATTCGCCGCCAGTGAATTCATTGAGCGCACGCTTGTCTTGCAGGAATACGATCTGGCTATAGGTCTGACCGCCAGCTTGGAAACCCAGGCTCAGCTGCGTGAGTACCACATCGCCGATGTAACGGCCCTGTTCATAAACCTTGCCGATGCCGCGCGCACCGCCGACACCGAGCCCGCCTTTACCGACGGTCGGGAAGATGGCGTAGCCGTAGCTGCGCTCGAAGAAGGAACTGCTCTGTCCGGCATTACGAAAGAGTTCTCTCGTGTCTGCATATTCGTCGGCCCGGGAGGGTGCGCTGCAGACGAGCGCGGCGGTGGCGGCGATCAGAAGACTGCGAAGTGTACGATCCATGCTTAGGCTCTCCGTGACGTTGCGCAACCGTGTTCGGTTATCGATGGATTCGAATGCTAGCGCGTTTACGGAGCAGTTACACTTCGCGCCCATGAGTACTGAATTCGGTATCGTGATGGAGGCGTCGCCCGGATACACGGCGCGTCTCGCGGGCGATATCGAAACCATGGGTTTCGACGTTTTGTTGTGTCCTGACACACAAAACCTGAGCCCTGACCCGTTCTCACAGTTGGCTCTGGCGACGCAAACCACGCGGCGTTTGCGGCTCGGCACGGGCGTGACCAATCCGGTGACCCGCGATGTTGCAGTGACGGCCTGCGCTTTTTCCACGCTGCAGGCCGAGTCGGGAGGACGCATGATTTGTGGTATCGGTCGCGGTGATTCTTCGGTCGCACACATCGGCGCGCGCCACGGGACGACCGCGCAGTTGCGAACCTTTGTCGAGCAGCTCAAGGCCTATACGCGTGGTGAGACCCTCGACCGTGATGGCACGGCATCGCGTATTCGCTGGTACGAGTCGCTACCCGTCGAGCCGATCGTCATCGATATCGCCTGCACCGGGCCGCAGACCATACGCATGGCGGTCGATGTGGGCGATCGCGTGAGCTTCGCCGTGGGCAGCGCACCTGAGCGTATTCGTTGGGCGATGGATACTGCGCTCGCGCGACTCGCCGAGACCGCTCGTCCCCGAGAGTCGATCCGCATCGGCGCCTATGTCAATTTGGTCTGTGACCCTGATGAACAGCGAGCGATTCAGCTGGGGCGCATGATTTCCGGGATGGTCGCACACTTCGCCGGCATGAAAGACGCGCCACTCGATCATCTGCCGCCGCGTCTCAAAGATCTGGCGGCCAAGATGCAAAGCGGCTACGACATGAAACACCACGCACAGGAGCAGGGCAGTCATCTCGCGACGGTGCCCGATGATTTCATCGACTGGTTCTCGATCTGCGGACCTCCGTCAAAGTGTCGAGATCGTCTTGGCGAATTACTCGCCATGGGCCTCAATCACGTCTATCAACTTGGCGGCTCACCCGTTGCGCATCCGCATGGTCTGCGACAAGAGGCGATGGTGCGCCAGGCGGCGCTTTACGCTAACGATGTGTTACCGCATTTTCGTTGATAGCGCATCGAGTACTTCCAGTGATACCCGCTCGGCAGATTCGAGAGCGGCCTCCATGCCACGTGCGCTGATGGCGGTGTGCTCACCGCAAAAGAAAAGTCGACCATGTGGGGCGGCCAGCGAACGCGCGAGCTCGACCTGACCCGGACCAAAGATTGCCCAGGTGCCGCCAGCATAGGGGTCTCGCTCCCAGGAGTGCCAGGCGGCAAGTTCGAGTGCACCGCGCGCTGCGGGGCGTAGTCGCTCGATATCGGCAATGACGATTCGCGCCGCTTCGTCGCGACCGAAGCGATCAAGAAATCGCGCATTGAGCGCGCTGCACCAGACGGTGAGGGTGGTCACGGGGCCGCCCTCCGGTCCGTCTCGATTGGCGAGGACCGAGCCGCTTGGCCCATCGCTCCAGAACGCCGGGCTCAGGCCGTCGACCTCCCAAAACGGTCGCTTCGGCATGAGATGAAACTGCGTGATAGGTTTAGCGTCTAAGGTAAGGATAGCGCGCTGTTGGGCTGCGGGTGGCAACGGGTCGATGCGTACATGGCGCAGCACTGGAAAGGGCACGGAGGACACGACTGCGCGAGCCCGGTGCCGAGAGCCGTCGACGGCATACACGGTGACCCCGTCGTCAGCGAGTTCGATTGCCGTGACTCGGCGATCCTCGAGTAGATCGCCGCGTATTCTTTTGGCCATGGCGATCGGTAGCGTCTGATTACCGCCGAGAAATACACCGGTAAAACGCGGCCCTGGACCCTCGCGGTTGATGGACTGCCAGTGATCGACAAAGGCGAGTTGCAGTATCGACACGTCGTGGGCGGACTCGGTACCGTAAGACATGTTGGTCTCGTAGCCGAGCGCGATCTCGGCGTCGGTAGCGCCTTTACTGCGAAGAAAATCATGAACGGGAACGTCGAATTTGGCATGCGCGGCGTCGTGCCAGTTTTCGAGGTCATTGAAGGGCCGATGACGACGCAGCATGGCCCGCCCCCACTCCATCGGCAGCAGCTTTTTATCCTCGCCGCGGAAGGGGTTACGCGGATGATCCGGCCAGCGTGCCGCCGGGATATGTTCACCGCCGATGAAAAGTTCTTGCTGATCCGGGAAACGCGCATAGCGCGGTGCCACGTTGACGAGCTCGACGCCGTAGCGTGCGCTCGCAGCGATGACGCGGCCGTAAGAGCGCGAGACGATATTGCCGCCGACCTCGGGTTGGCCCGGCAGATCAAAGAGCGAGTACAGGCGCCCGCCGACGCGGCGCCGCCCTTCGAGCACGGTGACCTTGAGCCCGTTTTCTTCAAGCGTGAGGGCGGTCTCAAGACCAGAGAGTCCAGCGCCGATGACGATGACATCGGCTACGGTTTCAGGGGTAGGCATCGATGCTAAGGATAGCGGCCTGGGTGTATCTTTTGCAGCGTTTTGCAGCCTCCGATAACGACGGGCACGTTGTCGAGCGCAGAAGTGCTCGAACTGGTGAGCCTGGTCGGCACCCTGATCAATGGAAACCCGATGGTTGAGCGACTTGTTGCGGGGGCGCGGCCGCCGCCGCCGCGATCGATGTGCAGCGTGCAGCAGACCTCGCAAACGCCAGCAGCCGACGGTGAACCTGGTGATTATCTGCAACTGCTCGAAAAGCTTAGGCCAAAGATTCAGCCGACCTGGCCCGCGTGCCTGTACTGATGACCTTGGTTAAGAGTGATACGTGTGAGCTCGGCCGGGTTGTGGTGGCTGCGTTACTGGCAGACCGCAGGCTGCGCAGTATTGATGTGCTGTGCGCTGCGGCGGCCCACGAGCTTTCTGCATCTAGGTATTCTTTCGTACATACGGCGGGGGCGGGCGTTGCTACGCTCTCTGCCCTGGGCTGATCACCGCCCCCTCCGATTGGGCCACACCAATATAGCCCTGCTTCCCGCGGGGCTTTTTTGTATCCTTCGACGTTGCGATGTTTGGCGTCACTCCTGACGATTTTCCTGAAGCTTGGCGTGCCGAGGCTGCTCATGCGTTCGCATGCAGCAGCTTCATCACCGAAAGTTTCGCGCGCGATTCGCAGTTACTGGAGGATTTGCTACGCGAGGGTGCGCTGGTCGAGCTGCGACGCGCAGGCGGACAGCTTTGTTGGCCACAGGGCGCCGAACCGCCGACCATCGAGACCGCCGAGGGCGAATGGCAGGCGTGGTTGCGCCGGTGGCGGCGACGCGAGATGGTACGCATCGCGTGGCGCGATCTGAACGGGCGGGCCGGGCTCGAGGAAACGCTCGAAGATCTTTCGGCCTTTGGCGATGACGCTGTGAATGCGGCGATGCGTGTCGCTTGGCAGCTGACCGCGCAGCGCTACGGAACGCCGCAATATGTTGATGGTGCACCAATGCCTATGGTGGTGGTCGGCATGGGCAAGCTGGGCGGCCGCGAGCTCAATTTTTCGTCGGATATCGATTTGGTATTTCTGTTTCCGGGCTACGGCGAGACGGTGCATGCGGCGCCCGTGAGTCACGACGAGTTTTTCATTCGACTCGGTCAGGTGTTGCTTCGATTGCTGGCGACGGTAACGGTCGATGGCTTCGTATTTCGTGTGGATATGCGGTTACGACCCTTCGGCGACTCAGGGCCGCTCGCCTGCGGTTTTTCGGCTCTCGAAGATTATTTGCTGCAACACGGCCGCGATTGGGAGCGCTATGCCTGGGTCAAGGCGCGCCCCATCACGGCGACTGAGGTATACGCCGAGCTCTACGAGTCTGCGGTCAGACCCTTTATTTATCGTCGTTACCTCGACTTCGGAGTTTTCGAGTCGCTCCGCGAGATGAAGCAACTGATCGAAAAGCAGATCGCACGCAAAGATCTCGTCGATCACGTGAAGCTGGGACCCGGCGGCATCCGCGAAATCGAGTTCATCGTGCAGGCGATGCAGCTGATTCGTGGCGGTCAGGATCGTCGTTTGCAGGACCCGCGGCTATTCGAGATTCTGCCGCAACTCGCGCGCAGCAAGTTGCTTCGACCTGAGGTGGTGAAAGAGCTCGATGCCGCATATCGATTTTTGCGTACGCTCGAAAATCGATTGCAGATGCTGGCCGATGCACAAGTACATACCTTGCCCAAGGAGGCCGATGCGCAGGCTCGACTCGCTAAAGCCATGGGCCACGCCGATTGGCCGCCGCTGATGCGCGACTATCGTCATCATTCGGCGCAGGTGCAACGCGCGTTTAATGCACTAGTATTCTCGCCTGTGGGCGGCGATGATGAAACCGTTTCAGCTAGCGCCCGCAGCGCGACTGCCACCCATACCGATTTCGCGCAACATGGCAGCGCTTTCACCGTGATGCTCGATGAGGCCAGTACCGCAGCCGGGCTCGCCGAAATGCTTGCCGAGAGTGGCGTTGCCCATGCTACGGAGCTCGCCCGGCTGTTGGTCGATTTCCGCGATAGTGGACCGATTCGCAGACTCGATGTGACCGGTCGACGCCGACTTGAGCTGTTGCTGCCGAAACTGTTTGCGGCGCTCGAGTCAGATGACGACATTCTCGTCATGGCCCGCAGACTGCTGCGCGTGCTCGAAGCCATCGGCGGTCGTAGCACCTATTTTGCCCTCCTCAACGAAAATCCGCCGGCCCGGATGCGGTTCGTCACGGTCTGTCGCGGCGGGGACTTTCTGGTGCAGCAGCTTGCTGCGTACCCTTTATTACTCGATGAGTTGCTCGATGCACGAGCCCTCGCTGAACCCCTGAATCGTGTCGAACTGGCAGCCGATCTCGAAGATCGACTCGCGCGCGTCGAAAAGCACGATCCTGAGCGCCTTGTCGAGGTGCTTGTACAGTTCAAGCGTGCGGCTGTATTTCGGGTGGCCATTGCCGATCTCTCGGGTAGTTTGCCGCTGATGCGGGTGTCTGATCGACTCACTGATATTGCCGAGCTGATCGTCGAGCAGGCGATGCAACACGCGTGGGAGCAGATGACCGAGCAGTTCGGCGTGCCCAGTTGTCGCGACACCAAAGAATCGCTACCGCGCACTGTCGAGGTCTGCGCCGTGGGTTACGGCAAGCTTGGTGGTATCGAGCTCGGTTACGGCTCGGATCTCGATTTGGTGTTTTTGCACGACTCTGCCGGTGCCGTGCAGGAAACTCTTAGCGAGTGCCCGATCGACAACCAAATTTTCTTTGTTCGTCTGGCACAGCGCATCGTGCATATTTTGACTGTACACTCGGCAGCGGGTCGGCTCTACGAGGTCGATGTGCGACTGCGGCCGAGTGGTAAAGGTGGCATGCTGATCACGCAGATCGCGAGTTTTGTCGAGTATCAGCGCAGTGAGGCCTGGACCTGGGAACATCAGGCGTTGCTGCATGCGCGTACAGTGGCCGGCGCGCCGGCGTTGCGGGCGCGCTTCGAATCTGCGCGTGTCCGCATCCTCGGTGAGTTCGTACGCCGCGAGCAGCTTCGTGAAGAGGTCTGCTCGATGCGCGAGCGGATGCGCCGCGAACTGCCGAAATCCCGCGATGGGCAGTTCGATCTCAAACAAGACCGCGGCGGTATTGCCGATATCGAGTTTTTGGCGCAGTACTGGGCCTTGCGCGAGGGCGGGAGATACCCCGCGGTGGTGATGTTCTCCGACACTATCCGTCAGCTCGAGACGCTGGCCTCTGGCGATCTCGTGCCGCAGGCCAAGGTCGATGTGCTGACGCAGGCCTATCGGGCGTATCGACACCGCAACCACCACCGCTCACTGCGCGAACAAAGTGGTCTGATTGCGAGTAGTGAATTTGCGGCGGAGCGTGCTTCCGTAACGCGGATATGGGATGAGACGTTCGCGGGTACGGCGGCGTCAGCGGTATAATCGCACAGTAACTTTAGGATCAATATGTCCAGCAAACCGCTCCTCCAACCGAACGCACAAAATCAATATCAGGTGACGGTCGAAGATTTACCTCTCGCCTGTCCGATGTTGGAGATGCACTTGTGGAACTCGCATCCGCGCGTTTATTTGCCTATCGAAAAAACCGGCTGGGCCAAATGTCCCTATTGCGGCGCCGAGTACACGCTCCAAAGCTGAGGCGAATCGCGGCGCTAGTGGTCGGCAGTGTGCTGACCGTGTGCGCGTCGGTGCTGGCCGCGAGCCTCGCGACAACCGTTACAGCGTCAACCGACACCGCGTCAAAGCCGCCATGTTCAGCGTCTTTCGTCGCACCATGCTGATTGCCTACGACGTTGATGCGTCAAACTGTTTTATCGGGATATTCTCGGCTTCGAAGTCTGGCTCGAGAGCAACGGCAAGCTGACCGCCGACAGCCTGCCCTCCAGAGAACCGCTTTGTGCGCCGAGCCGCTTTCTGATCACGAAAGGCAAGCATTCGTGGATCGGCATGGTCGGGTTGCTCGAGAACGGCGGCCCGCGCCCCTTGCCTAAAACTCTGCCGCGCCTGTGCCCCGGTGATGCCGTACTGATGATCGAAACGGACGACGTTCAGGCCGTTTATCGACGTATGCAGACCGCGGGGACGCCGATTCTAAAGCCGCCCAAAAAACAGGAGGTTACGGGCGCCGGCGGTGTGCGCTGGGATGCGACGTTTCTGTTTGCCTTGGATCCGGACGATTACCTAGTTGATATCAAACACCGCGGGCCGATTCGTAGTGCGGGTACTGGCGAGGGCGTTGGTGCGATCGCGAGTGGCGAGGTGATACAACACCGTGAATTCTTTGACTACCGCTATGGCCAGCTCCATCTGCGCACGGCGATACCGCAGCAGACCACGGGGATCGTGCTGCCGGTCATGCGGCTGCACCAGACGCGCTTTCGGGGAGTATGTTAAGCGAGCTGTTGCTCAAGCGTGGGCGATCGCGCCTGGTGTTGGCACCGGACACGCCGGGGTTCGGCGAGTCGGCGGGTCCGGCCGAGTCGCCTACCATAGCGGATTACGTAAACGCGCTGCACGAAACCATCGCCAAGCATAAAGAACTTGTCGATCTGCTCGATAATCACAAGGGGGTTTTGCTTTCAGCGGGGATCGCTGCGTGTAATCCTGAGTCGGTACGACGCTTGGTACTGATCTCCGTGCCTTTCTTTGATACGGAGAGTCGTACCAGCCTGCGCACCGTAACGCCGCTTGCTGAGGACGGCTCGGCGTTGTTGGCGTAATGGAAAAACACGATGAGCGCACGACCGGCAGGTCGGTCGCTCGAGTAGGCCGCATGCTTGGCCACCGAGAAACAGCGGGCGGGCACGTGCGCTGTGTATGTAATGGCGGCACTGGGTGCGTATGACGCCGAACCCATGCTGCGCTTGATTCTTGTGCCCACGATCTTGATCGCGCCAAAGGACGGAGTAGCCGCCAATACGGCGGCGGCGCTCATCCCAGGCGCAAAACTCATAGAGATACCGCAGTGGAGTTACTGATTCTTTGATGTCGCTCCGGCGGCGGCGATGCGGGTGATCCTCAAGGCGCTCGATTCACCGCTGCCCAAGCAGCCCGTTACGCCGTACTAGCCGGCAATGACTAATCAGACGGGCTTGTAGAGTTTGTAGGATTTCTCTTCGACGATGCGTGAGCCGAGTGCAACATTGATGCGCTTTTTGACGGCGGCGCGCTCATCGTTGGTGACATAGACCGCACGCGCCAGCTCGATGAACTCAGCATCGAAGGCCCTGGCGAGTTCTTTATCGCGGATCTTGTCCTCGATGTCCCACAACGCATCGTTGACACGCTGCAGTGCCGCTTGGTCGTTAGCGACCTCGGGGATCGCCGCGCCACTCTCTCGCCAAGTCTTTTCGAGCAACTCGAGTTCCAGTCGGACGTTGCGGACTTTGACAGGATCGGTCATACGCGCCGACTTAATGCGCAGGATGGTGATTTTATCGAGCAGTTCACCCGGCGAGATGGGTACGAGGATGTCTTTCATGGGCGCGATGCTAACAGGACATCGAGCTTGTCGCAGACCTCGGCGGCACTGATTAGTGCCATCACGCCAGGCTGTTCGATTTTGGTGACCCAGGGCAGCGCCTCCGGCGCACGCCCGCGAAACTCGCGCGCGGCGCGCGGGAAAGCATCGATACACCAGTCGCGCGACAGGTAGGGTCCGCTGCGTGCCGGATTGGTAGCGGCGTAAAGACCGATCACTGGTGTGCCCACCATAGTCGCCATATGCGCCGGGCCTGAATCAGGAGCGAGCAGAACGCGTGCACGGGCGAGCAGGGCGAGCATCTGCGGCAGCGTATCTTTGCCGACTAGGTCGATCACCGCTGGGTAGTGTTCGCGGATTGCCGCCGCCATCATCCGCTCCAGCGCACTCGGGCCGCCTGCAAGAATGACCTGCATGCCGTGCGTTTCGCTGGCGTGACGAGCGACGGCTGCGTAGCGTTCAGGCAGCCAGTTGCGCTGCACGTGACTTGAGCAGGGGCTGATCACCATCGTCGGCGATACAGAGTCGGGGATCCAGTGCCGTGCGTAGCTGAGCGCATCGTCGGGTAGCGGCAAATTCCACTCGAGGGTCTGATCGTGCACACCGCAGGCCGTGGCAAAGCCCAGGAAAGTGTCGAGCACATGCTCGCGAGTCCGTGGCGCGATGCGCGCGTTGGTGACCAGCCATTGCAGTTCGCGCGCCCGCGGCCGATCAAAGCCGAGTTTGCTGCGCGCTGGGACCAGTGCGGCGACGATGCTCGCGCGCATTGACAATTGCAGGTGCAGCAACAGGTCGAACTGGCGCCCGCGCAGCATTTGACGCAGGCACTGCAGGCCCGCGAGACCGGCGCGCTTGTCGACGGTGATAAACTCTACTTCCGGCAGCAGGCTCATCAGTTTCGCTTCGATGTGGCCGATGATCCAGGTGAAACGGGTCGTCGGCCACGCACGCTGCAAACTGCGCAGCAGAGGCACGACGTGACAGGTGTCGCCGATCGCCGACAGCCGCAGCAGGCAGACGGATTCGGGCGGCGTGGCGAGCGGCAGCATTAATGGGGCGTTGAGGACGACGATGAAAAATGATCTCGCGGGCGACCCGCCGGAGAGCCGACTCGAAGTCGGACGCTGCGTGATGTTATATGACCCCCCCCTCGCCGGCAATTTCACCGCACGCTGGTTCGATGCCGATTACTGGATGACCGCCGGGGCCTTGCGCGGTAGCGCCCCGGGTCGTGGCAGCACTCATTTCTTCGAGTGCGAAGGTCGCAGCTATGCGCTGCGGCACTACCGTCGCGGTGGTCTAATGGCGCGTTTGTCGGCGGATCGATATCTCGATCGCGGTCCTGAGCGTTCGCGGCCTTTGCAGGAATTTCGGGTGACGAGGCGCTTGCAGCAGCTGGGCTTGCCGGTGGCGCCGGTGGTCGCCGCGCGTTACGCGCCGTCAGGATTTTGCTATCAGGGCGATCTCATCACGCTGCGCATTGCCGGTGCGACGACGCTAGCCGCCTTGCTCGGCAGCGCTGCGAATCCGAGGCTTACGACCGAGGCTGCGGCGATCGACTGGTTGGCTATCGGCACCACCGTCGCGCGCTTTCATGCCATGGGCTTATGCCACGCCGATCTCAACGCGCACAACCTGCTGCGTACTGCAACCGGCGATTGGTATCTGCTTGACTTTGATCGCGCGCGATTCCGCGAGCCTGGGATCTGGTGTGATGACAGCCTGGTGCGCCTGCGTCGTTCGCTACTCAAAATTTGTGATTCGACCGGCCTTATCTTTGACGAGACCTGGTGGCACGCCTTTTTGCAGGGTAGCGGAGCGCGCGTCGGCAGATGATCGCCGTGATGTATAACATGTTACTCACCTTGTTGCAGCCTTGCGCTTTGGCGCTGATCGTTTGGCGTGGCTTTCGGGATCACGGGTATTGGCGAAATCTTTCGCAACGTTTCGGCTTCGGTGATTTTTTGTCTGCGCCAGCGATCTGGGTGCATGCCGTCAGCGTGGGCGAAGTACAGGCGGCTGCCGGTCTGATTCGCGCGCTACGCGCGCGGTATCCGGACTCCCCGCTCGTATTGACTACGACCACGGCAACGGGCGCGGCGCGGGCGCAGGCGCTTTTTTTTGACACCGTCGAGCTGCGCTTCCTGCCCTTCGACACCCGCGCTAACGTCAGACGGTTTCTCGCTCGCGTGCGCCCGCGGCTGGCTTTCATTATCGAAAAAGAGCTTTGGCCCAACCTATTGCGCGAGTGTGGTGCTCAGGGTGTTGCGGTAGTGCTGGCGAGTGCGACGATCTCGATGCAGTCACTACGCCGGTATCGAAAAATTGTCGGTATTTTCGCCGAAACTTTGCGTGAATTCACGACGGTCGCGGCGCAGAGCGAAACCGACGCGGCGTATTTTCGCGAGCTAGGGGTGCCGAGCGCGCGGGTACAGGTGATCGGTAATCTCAAATTCGATATTTCTTTGCCCGATGAGATCATGGCAGCAGGTACGGCGCTGCGTACCGAGCTTGGATGGCAATATCGCTGCGTTTTAGTGGCGGGTAGCACGTATGCCGCTGAGGAGGCGGCGCTACTCGAGGTTCAGCGGCGCTTGCGCGCTGCGAATATCGATCTCGCACTCGTACTTGCACCGCGTCATCCGCCACGTTTCACGAGCGTTGCCGATAGCCTGCGGTCGAGAGGGACGGTCTTCGTAGCACGATCCGCGATGACGAGCGTCGCGACATCACCCGCAGCGGCGTTACCGGCGATAGATGTGCTGCTTTTAGACTCCCTCGGTGATTTGCTGACCGCCTATGCAGCGGCCGATCTCGCGTTTGTTGGCGGCAGCCTCGTGAGCGATGTCGGCGGACACAACCTAATTGAGCCTGCAGCGCTTGCGGTGGCAACCCTGACGGGCCCCTATGGCTACAACTCGGCGGATATTATCACCGCCTTACGAAAAGCAGGGGCTCTTACCGTCGTCAACGATGTCGATTCTTTGGCGAGTACGGTGACCGCACTCGCCATCGACACGGTCGAGCGTCGCCGTCGTGGCGAGCTAAGTCAAAGATTTGTGATGGAAAATCGCGGCGCGCTGCGACGGCTGCTCGATCTGGTGACGCCGTTCAGTTAGTGGGCGCCAGGCCGTTAGGGTTGCCGGTGCTCAGTTCGCCGGCGTCGCAGCCGTCTCTGCCAACCAGCCGTTGACTTCTTCGAGCATGTTGCGATCGAGCGTGCCGGAAGCAAGACGCAGACGGAGTACGTTCAAAATATAGTCGTAGCGGCTGCGCGCGTAGTTGGTCTGCGCCTGCGCGAGGCTGCGGCGACCCTCGAGCACATCGACCGCGGTACGGGTGCCGACCTCATAGCCGGCCTCGGTTGCCTTGAGTGCCGTTTGGCTGGATTCGAGCGCCTGTCGCAGAGCATTCACCCGCGAGATTTCGCTGATTACGCCGAGGTAGGCATCGCGCGCCTGGCGCTCGGTTTGCCGCGAGACGCGAGTTAAGCGTTCACGCGTTGCACGCCATTGATATTCGCTCTGCCGGACACGCGACTGCGCGGCGCCGCCATTGAAGAGGGGCATCGTTACCTGCAAAGAGTAGCTTTCGTCTTCGCTGTCGTTGATACGGGTACCGACGTTGCCGCTCGAGAAGTTGATGGGACTGGTACTCTCAACTTTGCTCTTGCTCGCGACCAGATCGAGCTCGGGCAGGTGACCGCCGAAAGCCGCGCGCACGTTATCTCGGGCGATTTCGGCAGCGAGGCGGCTGGAAACGAGGGCGAGATTTTGCTCCATCGAGCGCTCGACCCACTGCGCTTCGTCGGTCGGATCGGGTGACTTGAGCGGCATGGCATCGCCCGGTTTAGCGAGCTTCGAATATTTTTCGGCGGTGATTTCGCGCAGTAATTCTTCGGCCGAGGCGAGTTGGCGCTTCGCGGCGATGACCGCTGCAGCGGCGCTGTCGCGCGCGGCCCTGGCCTCTTGCACGTCGGTGATGGCGATCAGACCCACTTCGAAGCGCTTTTCTGCCTGCTCGAGCTGCCGCGAGATCGCCTCGAGAGATGACGACTGCGCCTCTACCGTGTCTTGCGCGGCCAGCACGTTGAAGTAGGCGTCGGCGACTCGCAGGATGAGTTGCTGTTCGGCCGCTTGGAAGTCGGCCTCGGCCTGCGCGACTTGTCGACTTGCACGTTTGATGGCAACCCAGTTATCCCAAGAAATCAGGCTCTGTCGGAGATCGAGGCTCCATCGGTCGGTCTCGGGTTTCGAAATGCTCGACGAGAGAAAATTGAGCACTACGGTTTGTCCGTTCGGCAGCCGCTGTTCCTGCGGGAACTGGCCGGAACTCGTGGCGGTGGTCTTGGTCTTGCTCGCCGATCCGGAAACCTGCGGCAGAATCGCTGCCCAAGCCTGCGGACGAGTCTCGCGCGCGGCGCGGCGCAGGGCGTCGGCTTCGCGGATTTGCGGGTCGTTGGCAAGCGCCCGTTCGTAAACCGACTTCAGGTCCTCGGAATGGGCGCTAGTGGACGCGAGGAGCAGGCCGAGGGTGAGCGCGATGGCTCGCTTCATAGAAACCTCAATGGTGTTATATATCACTATAACAGCTGGCGGGACGATCTGACAATTGCCGTGCACCCTCAGTATGGACGCAGCGACGGATCTATACGTTCGCCCCACGCCAGAATTCCGCCGGTCAGATTAGCCACTGACCGAAATCCGCGACTTTCGAGATACTGGCCGACCTGCAGACTGCGTCCGCCCGAGCGGCACATGACGATGATCGGCGTCGCGGGATCGAACTCGCCAAGGCGATTGGCAATCTGGCCTATGGGCAGATGGTGGGCGAAGGGCAGGCTGGAGATTTCGAGCTCCCAGCCCTCGCGCACATCGATGACTACGGGCGTCTCGCCCGCATCAATGCGCGCCTTGAGGGACTCGACCGACAGTTCTTCAACCATGGCGAGATCCTCCGTGATCAACCCTGGAAACTGAAGCGCTCAGGCTGCGGGGCACCGACCAGCGGCTTGAGCGCTGTCTCGAAGAGCGTTGTGCTGCGCCATTCGTTTTGCGCTGTGCGCTCGATTAGACGCGCCTCCATCATGAGGCCTGCGCCGATGACGGCAAACAGGCGGCCACCGATCGCGAGCTGACGCTGAAAACGCGCATCCGGCACGGCTAGCGAACCGCTGAGCACGATGAGGTCGTAGGCGCCGCTGCTGTCTGCGTCAGCCGCGAAGGCATCGCGGTGCTCGATACTTACGTTACGGACACCGGCGACCTCGAGATTGCGACGGGCGAGGGCGACGAGATCATCGCGGACCTCTAGGCCACGTACGCTGCAGGCCTTGGCGGCCAGGCAGGCTGAGAGATAACCCGCGCCCACGCCGACCAGCAAAACGCGATCCGTCGGCTTTGGATTAACGGCTTGCACGATACGCCCGGCCACTTTCGGTGCGAGCATGCGATCGCCACCGCCTAAAGGGATTTCGGTATCCGCGAAGGCGAGTCCGGCGTAGGCCTCGGGGACGAAGAGCTCGCGAGGAATGCGTGTGAAGACCTCGAGCACGTCCTGATCGAGCACTTGCCAGGCACGCAATTGCTGCTGGACCATCTGCTGGCGGGCAGCCTCGGTGGCAGTCGCGGTCATCGGCATGGGTCGGCGTCCATCTAGGGTCGTCGGAGGGCCGGAAAAATACGTCTTTTCGCGCTAACTGCCAAGCGCCGACACCGCACCCGTGGCAAATAGTCGGCCGAGGGCCGCTGATAGGTTGAACTCTGCCCGGGAGTCGGGCTCGTGCACGTTTTCGAGTGTCTTCTCCAGCGCCGTTTCGAGTGGTAGTCCGTCGCGCAGGCTCTGCCAGAGCGTGTATTCCCGCGCGCTCAAGCGGTGCGCTGCAACCTGATGCGCGAGGCGTAACACCGCAACGCATTCGCCGTCCGCAGCGAGGCGCGTGATCGCCGGCAGCGTTTTTCGGTGTTCGTCGAACAAGGTGTGCACGGGAAATCGCGAGGCGATCAGTGTGCTGCTCGGTTGCAACTCGAAGCGCAAGGCCGGCCACTCTGCAGGCGGGTGTCGGGCAAGGGCGTCGACACTGAGCGAGGGTTGATCGGCGGCCAACAGAGCGCTGGCCCATGCCCACTCGAGTCGAGCGAGATCGGCGAGGTATTCGAATGCCGAGCCCGGCGCGGCAAAATCCGTGGCCAGAAACTCAGCGAAATCTTTGCCGACGTGATGCAGATCGCCACTGCGTGACGGATATTGTTCGAGAAAGCGTCGAGCAAGGCTGGTAAAGAAATCACTCCCGACGATGCGCGCGATGACGGGATAGCCAAGTGTCAAAGCCTTGATGAAGTTCGCGCGATAGTTGTTGTGGTAGATCGCCAGGCGACCCACAGGGGCTGCGCTTGCCAGCAGCGCCTGCGCAAACGCGTGTTGGATTTCGGCGAGGCTGCGACTCATGGTGTGGGCGTAACTACAGTGGACGTCGTTGCTGCAGTGCTTACGGTGGCGGATCCATTGGCCTTCGAGGCGTACTCATCGGTGAGGCCATCGGCGGTTGCCGCTTCGGCAAGCAGCGTCACGAGCGACGGTACATCGGTATCCCATTCGACCAGCGTCGGGCGTGGACCGAAGCGTCGCAGGGCCTCACGATAGAGCGCCCACACGGCGTCGCAGACGGCGCTGCCGTGGGTGTCGATGAGTATGCTCTGGCCATCGACCACAGCGGACGTATGCCCAGCCAAATGAATTTCGCCAATGGCTGCGGCAGGCAGCGCCTCGAGAAAAGTCAGCGGATCACTGCCGTGGTTGCGACTATTGACGTACAAATTATTAAGATCGAGCAGCAGCCCGCAGCCGCTGCGCTGCACGAGTTCACGCAGGAACTCGGCCTCCGCGAGCGTCGATTCGGTGAACTCGAGGTAGCTCGCGAGGTGTTCGATCAGTATCTGTCGACCGAGAGCGTCTTGCAGCTCACCGATACGGGCGCACATCAGGGCCAGCGATTCTGCGGTGAAGGGCAGCGGCAGCAGATCATTGAAGTGCAGACCTTGCCAGCTGCCCCAGCAAAGGTGTTCGGAAACAATCGCGGGTTGCAGGCGCCGCACTAGAGTCGCGAGCTGATCGAGATGGGCCCGATCGGGGGCTGCGATACTGCCGAGCCCAAGACCCACACCGTGGATCGAGAGCGGGTAGTCGCGACGCAAATCTTCGAGCAGCGCCGGCAGCGGACCGCCTTCGGCAAAATAATTTTCGGCGTGCGCCTCGAGCCAGCCGCAGCGTGGGCGTTGCTCCAGCCAATCGGCGTGATGCACGCCGCGCAGGCCGACCCCTGCCCGGCGCGGGGCCGGGCAGGTGATCCAGCCTGCTGTCATCAGCCGCCCGGCTGCAGGCTACCGCCGACGATGCGCTCGCAGCTGCCCTTGGGGAGCGACAGCCATTCGTTCTTGTCGCCATCGACCTTCGCCTGGCCGGCACAGCCGTGACCGTTGGCGCCGCAGTCGTTCTTGCCTGCCTTGACGACGCCGTAGCATTTTTCCATCCCTTCTTTCGGACCCATGGCCTCGGCAACCCCGAGTGCCACCAGGCTGCCGACTGCCGCAATGATCAGAGCGTGACGTTTATCCATGATGTATCTCCAGTGTATGTCCGTGGTGAGATTTCTTTGATGTACTGCTGCGTGTCTTGCGGCACGATCAGGGTGCCGCCTTCTTCTGGAAGTCGCCTGCTTCGACGATCGTGATCATCTCGGGTTTGATCCAGCGCTTCACTGCAGCATTCACGTCCGCCAGGGTCAGTGCCGCTACGCGCGTCTCGAAGTTGGCGTCCCACTCGAGCGTGCGGTCGAGGAACAGGTAGCTTGAGAGCCGTCCCACGAGCTCGCGATCCTGCGAGCGGCTGACATTGCGACTTTGCAGCCAGCCGGTCTTGGCGTCGTTGAGCTCATTGGCTGCGAAGCCTTCGCCCAGCATTTTCGCGAGCTCTTCGCGGTAAGCCACGATCAGTCGCTCGGAGTTCTGCGGGTTGTAGATCGCGAACGTGCCGAAGTTGCCGTCCTTGTCGAGCGGGTCGGCAGTCAGGAACGACGACACCCCATAGCTGATGCCTTCTTTCTGGCGGATGCGCACCGCGAGCCGCGAGTTGAGGAAGCCACCGCCCAGCATGTAGTTGGCCATGACGAGCGCGGGATAGTCGGCATCGTCATCACGCAGCGGCAAGTTGAGCCCCGCGATCATCACGGCATTCGCCTTGTCCGGCGTGTTGACCTTGCGGATGACCGAGGGCACATCAAAGAATGGCGACACCGCACGCTCGTACGGTTGCTTCGCGGTCCAACCCGCGAGGATGCCGCCGAGTGCTGCGCGCACCATGCTTTCGTCGAAGTCACCGACCACGGCCGCCGTCGCTTTGCCAGCGCCATAGAAATCGGCGTGGAACTTGCGCAGATCGGCCGCCGTGACCGCCTTGACCGCCGTCGCCTGCTCATCGAAGCCGAGCGTGCGACGGAAATCGTTAGCCGGGTACGGCGAGGTAATACGATTGACCTCGAGCACGGCGATGGCCTGCGGCTCGCTGCGCTGCTGCTCGATGCCCGCAATCACTTCGTCCCGCAGCTTGGTGAGCTCGGCATCCGGGAACACCGGATTACGCAGGATGTCGCTGACGATCTCGAGTGTGGGCACGAGATTCTCGCGGGTCGAGGTGATATTCACATTGACGCTCTGACCACCACCGCCGATGCCAACCGACGACTTGAGCTTGTCGAGCTCGTCGTTGATCTGCTGCAAGCTGCGGCTCTTGGTACCGCGACGCAGCATGGCTGCCGTGAGTTCGGCGACCGTCGCCTTGCCCTCGAGCGAGGCGAGGCTGCCGATGCGCAGCGTCATCGTCACGTTGACCGAGCTGCCGCGGGTCGACTTGGCAAGAAAGCTGTATTCCGCGCCGCCCGGGAAGGTTTCGGAGCGAGTGCGCGAGACGATGTTGGCAGGTGAGGGGTCGAAGACTTCGGCCTGCTTCAGCGCCTGCTTGCCCTTGTAATCTTTGAGGACCACGGCCGGGTCGGGCGGCTGCGGGATCGCCGCACGATCCGGCGTCGCCTCGGGAACAAACAGACCCGTGGTGCGATTGGCGGGCTTGAGATAAGCCATCGCTGCGCGGTTGACGTCGGCGGCCGTGACTTTTTCCATCTGATCGCGCGACAAGAACCACAAGCGCCAGTCGCCCTTGGCGATGAACTCGGAAAGACCGAGACCGACGCGATCACTGTTGTTGTAGGTCTGCTCAAAGAATCGCAGGAACTTGTTGCGGGCCCGCTGCACTTCGTCCTCGGTGACCGGCGCCGACTTCATGCCGTCGAGCACCGACAACATGATCTGCGTGGCATCGGCCACCGGCTTGTCTTTCAGCACTTCGGCGGCGAAATACATGTAGCCCGGATCTTTGAGACCGAAGGCGAAGCCGCCAACGCTGCTGGCCTTGCCACTCTCGACCAGCGCCTTGTACAAGCGGCCCGAGGGCTCGTTGGTGAGTACATCGGCGAGCACCTGCACGGCGGCAAAGTCCGGATGACCGCCCGGCGGAATGTGATAGCCCGCCGCGGTCACCTGCACATCGCCGACGCGGCGCAGCACCACGTGGCGCTCGCCATCTTGCACGGGTTCGACCGTGTAGGTCGGCTGCAGGACGCGCGTCGGCCGCGGGATCTTGCCAAAGAATTCGTTGACCCAGCCGATGGTCTTCGCCTCGTCGATCTTGCCGGCGATGGTGAGCACCGCGTTATCGGGCTGGTAATACTTCTTGTAGAACGCACGCAGGGTGTCGATGGGAACGCGCTCGATGTCCTCGCGCGAACCGATGGTCGACTTGCCGTAGTTGTGCCAGAGGTAGGCGGTGGACATGACGCGCTCGAGCAAGACGCCCGAGGGGTCGTTCTCGCCCGACTCGAACTCGTTGCGCACCACCGAGAATTCGCTGCGCAGGTCTTCTTCCTTGATGAAGGAATTGATCATGCGGTCGCTCTCGAGATCGAGCGCCCAGCGCAGGTTGTCGTCGGTCGCGGCGAACGTTTCGAAGTAGTTGGTACGGTCGTACCAGGTGGTGCCGTTCGGTCGCGCACCGCGCGTCGTCAGTTCCTGAGGGATGTTTGGAAAACGCGGCGTGCCTTTGAACACCATGTGCTCGAGCAGGTGCGCCATACCGCTTTCGCCGTAGCCTTCATGGCGCGAGCCCACGAGGTAGGTAATGTTGACGGTAATGGTGGACTTGGACGGATCCGGGAAGAGCAGCACGCGCAGCCCGTTGGCCAGGCGGTATTCCGTGATGCCTTCGACCGAGGTGACTTTCTCGGGCGCCGCAAGTCTGGAAGACTGTGTGGCCTTGGCGGTCGCGGCCTTTTCGGCAGCGAGACCCATCGGCACCATGCAGACGACAGTGACGGTCAAAAGCAGACTGCAAAGACGAGGAATGAGCTTGCGCACGTGGCGCGCTCCAAACGGGAAGGGATGGAAAGCTAGATTAGCCGTCCCAACGGCCATTTCAAGAGCTTGTTTTGTGGCAGCGCTTCTGGGCTTGCCCGCGGGGCTGGCGGCCGCCCCGCCGCAGGGCGGCCCGCCTGGGGTCGAGC
>VGTW01000018.1 GCA_016874555.1 Gammaproteobacteria bacterium
GCCATGGGCAACTATGTCCCGGAGTTGTTTCCGGCGGGCTCGATTACCCCAAGTAGCAAGGCGAAACCCGAGTTGTGGCAACAGCAAGCCGAGTTCCAACGCTTGATGAAAGACATGCAAGGCAAGGTGACTGCGCTCGCGACTATTGCGCGCGGTGGTGACCTCGAGGCGATCAAGCCGGCCTTCGGTGCAACGGGCGCGAGCTGCAAGGCCTGTCACGACAAATATAAGGCAGACTGAATACCGGTTAATTTTCGATGACCGACCCTCTGCCGATGACGTTGCCGCGCGTGGGCGGCGTCATCCACCACATAGTGTCGGGGCGTAACCACGCCCCGGCACTCGTCTTGTTGCATCCGTGGGGTGCGAGCCTCGCTAGCTGGGATCTACAGCTTGCCGAATTCGAGCGATTCTTTCGAGTGATTCGCCTCGATTTGCGCGGCCACGGTCTATCGAAGTTCGACGATGGGTCAGCGCAGTACTGCAGCTTGCACGATCTGGCGCTCGATGCGCTTGCGGTTCTCGATTCACTGCGTATCGACCGCGCGTATTGGTGCGGACTGTCGGTCGGTGGCCTTACGGCGCTACAGGTGGCGCTCATGGCGCCGCGGCGTGTGCTGCGTCTGGTAGTGGCAAACACTGCCGCAAGTTTGCTGCCGTTTGCGGTCGACTGCGAGAGCCAGGCGCGCGAGATCGCTGTGTGCGATGCTGACTTTGCAGGGCGTCTCGGCGAGGTGCAGGCATCGACTCTGGTGATCGCCGGTGCGCACGATCCGATGATCCCGATCAAGTGCGTCGAAGAATTGGCGGACGGTATCACCGGCGCTGATCTCGTGGTGCTCGATGCAGCGCATCGGTCGCACCTCGAGCAGCCCGAAGATTTCACCCGTACGGTCGTCGATTTTCTTCGTGACTGATGGTCGACCCAGCACCCTCGTCGTACGTCCCGTTCTGGTTGGGTGGCGCCATTCGTGGTCGCGTCCGTGGCGATGTCGCACAGGTGCTCGCTGAGTTACCGGGTATCGAAGCGGCTGATCTTGGCTTTCGTTTGAGTGAGCTCGGCGTCTCCCGCTCGGCGCGCAGCCGCGCCTTGCAACAGCTGGCGCAGGGCCTGCACCGCAAGGGGCTGATCGCCGATTGGCGAAACGAGCTCTCTGCGGTGCTCGATGATGACGGCGCAGAGATCGCACGTTGCGAGCGAGGCGTCTTTTGCACCTTGGGTCTGCAAAACCGCGCCGTGCACGTGAATGGCTATCGCGTCGATGGTCGAGTGTGGGTGGCCCGTCGCAGTGAGATGAAGCGGGCTGATCCCGGCAAGCTCGATAATCTCGCGGCAGGCGGGGTATCGGCCGGCGAGTCGGCGCGGCGCACGGCGCTGCGCGAAGCGTGGGAAGAGGCGGGCGTACCGGCCGGGCTTGCGCGACGCATCGATTTTCCGGGCATGATAATCCGCAGTCTTCGCGAGACTACCTTCGGCATGCATGACCAACTCGTGATAGTGGCCGATCTCGAGTTACCGCTGGCCTTTGAACCCATCGGTCGCGATGGTGAAGTCAGTGAATTTCTTTCTCTGTCGGTCGCCGAGGTCGAAGTGGCCTTGGCGGGCGGCGAATTCACCGTTGAAGCGGCGCTTGCCCTGCGTGAGTCGCTGGATAGGCGAGCTTTGGCAGCGCCGCGCCTGTGACGCGATGCGGCACCCACTCGGTGAGTGCCTGCGCACCTAGCGATCGATAGAACTGTCGCGCGGGGGTGTTCCAATTGAGCACGGCCCATTCAAGACGCGTCAGCTCCTCATCGATGCAGCGTTTGGCGAGATTGGACAGCAGCGCCTTGCCAATCCCATGACCACGAAATTCTCGGCGTACGAAGAGATCTTCGAGATAAATGCCATGGCGCCCGCGGAAGGTGGAGAAGTTGTAGAACCACAGCGCGAATCCTGCGATCGTGGTTTTGCCTTGCTCAGACCACTCGGCGACGTCGCTGAAGACCCGCGGGCGCGTGCCGAATAAGGCTCGCTCGAGCTCGGGTACCGTGGCGTCCACCTGGTCGAGTAGCTTTTCGTAATCGGCCAGCTCGCGAATCAGGTCGATTAGAGTGGCAGCGTCGTTATGGCGAGCGGGTCGTAGCTTGAGCATGGCGTCTCCGGGGTTTACGCGGTCTAGCGGGTCGCGTGACGTAGCACGTGACCTATAATAATCACGTTACGGCTAAATACGACGTTAGCGATTTCTCACGGAGCTTGAAATGCAGATTCAGGGCAGCACGGTAGTGGTCACGGGCGGCGGACGTGGCATCGGCCGCGATATGGCACGCGCATTTGCGGCGCGGGGTGCAAACGTCGCGTTGTTCGATCTCAATCAGAATGATCTCGATGAGACCGTGCGACTGTGCGATGCGAAGGGCGTGAAAGCGCGGGGCTACGTCGTCAACGTCACGCAGGAGGCCGCGGCGGTGACCGGCATGGATGCAGTCGCAGCCGATTTTGGCGGTATCGATGTGCTCGTAAATAATGCCGGAATTGTCAAGGACGGGCTGTTGATCAAGGTTAAGGATGGCGCGGTCACCGGCAAGATGACCCTCGATCAGTGGCAGGCGGTCATCGACATCAATCTCACGGGCGTATTTATTTGCGGTCGCGAAGCAGCTGAGCGCATGATCAAGCGCGGTAAGGGTGGGGTGATCATCAACATTTCGAGCGTGTCGCGGTACGGAAATGCAGGTCAGACCAACTACAGCGCAACTAAGGCAGGCGTGGTAGCGATGGCTGAAGTTTGGGGCAAGGAACTCGCGCGCTACGGCATTCGCACGGGCGCGATCGCTCCGGGCTACACACGCACGGACATTCTCTCGTCCATGCGTCCGGAGATCCTCGAAAAGATGACGGCGCAAGTCCCTTTGCGGCGCTTGGGCGATGTCGCTGAGATCGCAGCGACGGCCGTTTTTATCGTCGAGAACGATTTCTTTACGGGTCGCTGCGTCGATGTCGACGGTGGCATGAGGCTCTGATCGGGCATGCTGTCACGCGTCCTGTTCCTCTCGATCTTGGTGCTCGCCGCCACCTTCGCCACAGCGTCTGCACCTACGCGCGAGGTGGTCGCCGTACTCGGCACGGGGCGCGTTGGCGCGGCGTTGGGGCCGCGATTGGGTGCGCTCGGCTATCGCGTGGTCTACGGATCGCGTGATCCGACACGTGCCGAGATCAAGACGCTCATCGAGCGAAGCGGCCAGGGCGCGGGCGCAAGTTCTCATGCCGCGGCCGTGGCCGCAGCTTCAGTCGTGATCGTTGCCTTGCCGTGGAATGCCACCGAGACGACGCTGCGCGAACTGCAACTTGACGGCAAACTCGTCATTGATCCCACTAATGCCATACGCGAGGGGCGTGATGGTTTGATGGAGCCCGTCGTCGACAACTCTGCGAGCGAGCGTATTCAGGCGCTCGCGCCCAGGGCGAAGGTGGTCAAAGCGTTCAATATCGTGGGTGCGCATGTGATGGCAGATCCTGCGGCTGCGGGAGGTCCCGTGACGATCCCAGTCGCGGCAGATGATCTCGAGGCCAAACAGCGCGTGATGCAACTGGCACGCGACTTGGGTTTTGAGACGGTGGATGCCGGCCCACTGCGTCACGCGCGCCAACTCGAGGGCATGGCCCTAATCTACATGGTGCCGTACCTCAAAGGGCCGCGCAGCGACTCCTTCGAGTATTACCTGCGGCGCGGTGCGGCGCCGCGTGCTAGTCAGGCCGTGCGTCCAGCCGAATAGTCGCTAACACGCTGCAGCAGCTCGAGCGGGCTAGCGAGCTGTGCGGCAGGTTTTTTTTGATCTAACGCCGCGGCGCCATAACCCCAAGTAGCGGCTAAAAAATCAAGTCCGTTGCCCTTGGCCGCCTGCCGGTCCTCGACCGAGTCGCCGACCATCCAGGTTTGCGGGATCGTCAAAGATTCGCGCTGCAGCACGGCGTGCACCAGCGCGGTTTTGTTGATGGCCGGCGGGTCGAGGCCATCGAGCGCATAGATGGCGCGGAAGTGTTCACCCCAACCGAGATGATCGATGATGAACCGCGTCGGTTTAATGCGCTTGTTGGTGACGATGTAGAGGGCGAGGCCATCGCGGGCGAGGCTCGCCAGCATGTCGCTGACGCCGGCATAGACTTCCGTTTCGCGGTAACCCGTCGTGTCGTAATACGAGCGGAAGGCGGCTGCCAGTCGTTCGATCAACGCGGGTTCGCCCGAGCCGGCCAGGGTTGCGAGCGTGCGGGGCAGGGGCGGCCCGATGAGGCCCGGTGACAGAGGAACCACGGGCGTCACCCCCTCGCTCTTCAGCGCGCGACCAAGACCCGTGAGGATGCTGCGTGCCGAGTCGACCAGCGTGCCGTCGAGGTCGAACAGAATCGCCCGTAGCGTCATGCGGCGGCGGCGGGTCCATCGGTAAATTGCAGCGCGGCGAGCCGTGCATAGAGCGGGTTTGCGGCGATCAATTCTTCGTGGCGACCGCTTGCGATGATGCGGCCGTGATCTATGACGATGATGCGATCGGCCTTGAGCACCGTCGCCAAGCGGTGCGCTATGATGATGGTGGTACGGGTTGCCATCAGTCGCTCGAGGGCCTCTTGCACCACGCGCTCGCTTTCGGCATCGAGCGCGCTCGTCGCCTCATCGAGCAACAACAACGGGGGATTTTTGAGGATGGCGCGGGCGATGGCGATGCGCTGACGCTGACCACCAGAGAGCCGCGTGCCGCGCTCACCGAGGAAGGTCTCATAGCCCTTCGGCAAGACCGTGATGAAATCGTGGGCAGCCGCGGCGCGCGCCGCGGCTTCGACTTCGTCATCGGTCGCATCCGGCCGTCCATAGCGGATGTTCTCGCGCGCGCTGGTACCGAAGAGCACCGTATCTTGCGGGACGAGCCCGATTCTCTGACGTACTGCGATCGGATCGGCACAGGCGATGTCGACGTCATCGAGAATCATCTGACCGGACTGCGGGTCGTAGAAACGCAGCAGCAATTGGAAAGTGGTGCTCTTGCCCGCACCCGAGGGGCCGACGAATGCGACGGTTTCGCCCGGGGCGATCGCCAGCGAGAAATCATCGAGCGCCGGGGACTCGGGCCGCGATGGGTAACAAAAACGAACGTGCTCAAAGCGCACATGCCCTGCGTTGGCGCCCGGTTGCACGGCGGGCAGGGGCTGCGGGTGGGCGGGCGCGACAATGGCCGGCGTCGCCTGTTGCAGTTCGACGAGGCGTTCCATGGCACCGGCTGCGCGCTGGACTTCGCTCCACATTTCGCTCAGCGAGGCGGCCGCGACACCCGCATACACCGCAAACAACAGAAACTGTATGAGCTCGCCCCCTGACATTTCTTTGGAGAGCACCTGATGCGCACCGAACCAGAGTACGATGGTGATCGCCGCGACTACCAGCGTGGTCGAGAGCGCTGTGAGCCAGGCGCGGACGCGCGTGCGCACCACCGCTACATCGAAGGAGGCTTCCACGGCCTGATCGTAACGACGTGTATTGAGCGCCTCGAGCGTGAACGCCTGTACCGTCTGGATGGCGTTCAGTGTCTCGCCCGCGAGACCGCTGGTGTCGGCGATCCGATCCTGCGATGAGCGCGACAGTTTACGCAGCTTGCGACCCAAAGAAATGACAGGGATGATCACCGTCGGCATCGCGATCAGCATGAGGCCGAGTAGTTTAAGACTAGTGACTCCCATCATGACGATAGAGCCGAATAAATTGATGGTCGAGCGCAGAGCGATCGAAATTCCGACGCCCGAGATCGATTGTACGAGCGTAGTGTCGGTGGTGAGGCGCGAGAGTACTTCGCCGGTACGAGTCACCTCAAAGAATTGAGGATCCATGCGTATGACATTGCGATAGGTCGCGGCACGGATGTCTGCGACCACGCGCTCGCCGAGCCAAGTCACGAGATAAAAGCGCATCGCGGCGAAGGCGCCGAACAGCACCGCCACTCCGAGAAAGGCGACGAAATAAATGTCGACCGTCTCGGCGCTGCCGGCGCTCATGCCTTTGTCGACGAGCTTCGAGAGCGCGACCGGCAAGGCCAGCATGGAGCCCGAGGCGAGCAGCAATGCCACGATGGCCCAAGCGAGTACACCGCGGTGGGGTTTGAGGTAGGGCCACAACGAGGCCAGCGGTTTTACGGACTTGCTTTTTGGGCGTTCCGGCAGCGAAGCATCAGCCATCCTTCGATTGTAACTTGCTGGAAAGGATGAGCTTGCCCGTAGTGTGACCAGACTGTATCGCAGCCAACGCTGCATGGGCCTCATCGAAGCGATAGATCGCCCCGATGTGCGGGCGTTCGACAATCAGCGCGAACGTCGCGCGCATCGATTCGGGCAAGCGGTCGGCTTGCTCCCACAGCCAGATCAAATTAAAGGCCAGAAAACCGCGGTTCTGCGAAATCATCGCCAGCGGATCGAGCCGCGGGCGACGTAGATAGCGCCAAGCGAGCTTGAGAAAATTCGGTCGACGCCCACCATCCATGAAATCGGCGGCGCCATAGAGCACATAGCGTCCCTCTGGTGCGAGGCGCTTGAACGCGAGCCGAAAGCCCTCGCCATACACGGCATCGAGCACCACATCGAAGCCAGGTTTGGCGAGGTGTGCGAGCGCGGCATCGAGTGCCGTGTCGAGCCCGGGACCGCGAATGACCACTGTTGCGGGGTCGAGACCGAAGTGATCGATCAGCCAGTCGCGTTTACCGGCCGAGCCGACCACGGCCACCGGCCGTGCGCCGATGCGCTGCAGGGCATGCAGCGCGTTGAGCCCGACACCGCCTGCCGCCGATTGCACGAGCACCGCGGATCCTGCTCGAGCGTTACCCAACGGCCGCAGCCCGTACCAAGCCGTGAGGGCTTGCACGGGATACGCTGCCGCCTCTTCGAAGGTCCAGCCCGCAGGGATCGGCCAGAGGGTCCGCGCATCGACATTCAGGTGGGTGGTGTAACCACCGAAGCGGGTCAGCACGATGACGGCGTCGCCTTCCTGCCAGCCGGTCACGCGGCTGCCCAAGCGACGAATACGTCCGGCGCATTCGAGTCCGGGCACAAAGCTGCCTTTTGGGGTGGCGGAGTAGAGTCCGAGGCAGGCAAACACATCGGCGAAATTGATGCCAATAGCTTCGACCTCCACCTGCACCTCACCGCTTCCGGGTGGCGGCAGCGGCTCTTCGATCAGCTTGAGACGGGCGAGGGATCCGGCTTGGGCGATGCGCCAAGCGTGGCGTAGAGTGTGATCAGGCTTGGGGCTGGGCGGCATGCGTCCGAGCATACTGCGAGGGTAGGACCCCGGTGTAGCGACGGAACATGCGGGCAAAGTACGAGCCGTCGTGAAAGCCCACGGCAAAGGCAATCGTAGTCACGGGCGTGTCGCCGGCCAGCAGGCGTTCGCAAGCGGCGCGGATCCGATAACGCAGCAAGTACTCGCGGAAGGTGATGCCAAATACCGCGTGAAAGCTGCGGCTGAACTGAAACCGGCTGAGTCCGCAGTGGGCGGCGATTTCACGGGCTCGAAACTTCTGGTGAAAATGGCCACGGACAAAGTCGGCCGCCTCCAGGACTCCCGAATGCAGCGGGAGCACGTTGAGCTTGTCGGCTGAGGGTTCGGGCAATTCGATTGCGCGCGTACCGATGTACTGTTCGGTTTCGGGCATCACCATTACGATGCTAATCTTAATTTTCTTATGGTAGTTACCTTAGCTCGTTAAATTTTGCTATCCGGCTGTTTTTTTATCGGTTAATCGTAGTAAGTTTCTCGCAACAAAGTTTTGTTTTTCCCCACGGCCCCTGCCGGCGGGCCTGGCCGCTCTCTGCGGGAGCCGAGGCGGGTCGCGCGTTGGATGGGGTTCGATCGGCTAAAATTTCGCGATGGAAAAGGAATATCCCGAAGCGACCAACGGGTTCGATGCAGCCTTCACCGACACCGTGAACCTTGGCAATCAGCTCGCTGATCGCGACAAGGACGCGGATCTCTGGGAAATCGCCGATGGGCTGCTCGCCGGGGCGATTCAGTATTGGCTGTATTCACGCCAGCCCTGCAACGATCCGCGCTGTGTCGATTGCATGCCGGTAAGCACGGCCGAGGGCCGCATGGCCGAGCTGCAGCGGCTGATTCGCCAGCTCTCCGAAGAGAGCGAGTACTACCACAGTCCGAACGACACCAACGTTGGCCGCGCCTGATTCAGCCGGCGACGTCTTCGAGCGCCGCTTCGAGGATGGCGAGGCCCTCGGCGAGAATCGCATCGGGCGTCGTCAGCGGCATCAAGAAGCGGATCACATTCGCGTGTACGCCGCAGGACAGCAGCACGAGGCCGCGCCGGCCCGCCGCTTGCACTAGTGCCTTGGTCAGTTCGGCATCGGGCGCATCCGGGCGTTTATCTTTGACGAGTTCCATCGCCACCATGGCACCGAGGCCACGGACCTCGCCGATGTGGGGCCAGCGCGATTGCAGATCGACGAGCCGTGCACGCACCGCAGCGCCAAGGCGCTCGGCGCGCGCGCAGAGCTGCTCCGACTCGATCACCTCGAGCACCGCGAGCCCTGCCGCGCAGCCGAGGGGTGAGCCTGCATAAGTGCCGCCGAGACCGCCCGGCGCGGGCGAGTCCATGATCTCGGCTTTACCGACTACTGCTGCGAGCGGTAAGCCGCCCGCAAGACTTTTGGCGAGCGTAACGAGGTCGGGTTCCACGCCTGAATGCTCGATGGCAAACATGCGTCCGGTGCGCGCAAAGCCCGTTTGTACTTCATCGACAATGAACACGATGCCGTGCCGATCGCAGAGCGTGCGCAAGGCCTGCAGGAACTCGGGTGGAGCAATGTAAAAGCCGCCTTCGCCTTGCACGGGTTCAACGAGGACCGCCGCGACTCGTTGTGGATCGACATCGGCCTTGAAAAGGTTGTCGAGGGTGGCGAGTGTTTGCGCGACGCTGACGCCGTGGTATTCGATCGGGAACGGTGCATGAAAAATATCGGGCAGCATCGTGCCGAAGCCCGCTTTGTACGGCTGCACTTTACCGGTCAGGCTCATGCAGGCAAGAGTACGTCCGTGAAAGCCGCCGCCGAAAGCGATCACCGCCGAACGTTTGGTGTGATGGCGGGCGATCTTCACCGCGTTTTCGATCGCCTCGGCGCCGGTGGTCAGAAATATCGTTTTCTTGGGTCCGGCGCCAGGGATGATTTCGTTGAGGCGCTCGGCGAGCAAGACATAGTTTTCGTAGGGCGTGACCTGAAAGCAGGTGTGCGACAACTTGGCGAGTTGCGCAGCCACGGCGGCCTGTACCCGCGGGTGCAGGTGTCCGGTGTTGAGTACGGCAATGCCGCTCGCGAAGTCGATGTAGCGGCGACCCTCGACGTCCCAGATCTCGGCATTGCTCGCATGCTCGGCGTAGACCTGCAGCAGGTTGCCGACGCCGCGCGGGATCGCCGCCGTACGACGCCGCGCGAGATCTGCATTGGTGGGCATGGTCAGCTCTGGTCGCCGGCGAGCTCAGCGGCGCGATGGATAGCGCTGCGGATGCGCTGGTAAGTACCGCAGCGACAAAGATTTCCGGACATGGCCGAGTCGATGTCGGCATCGGTCGGCTTCGGCGTTTTGGCGAGCAGCGCCGCGGCTGACATGATCTGACCCGACTGACAGTAGCCGCACTGCGGTACGTCGATCTCCATCCAGGCGCGTTGCACCGGGTGGCTGCGATTGGGCGAGAGCCCTTCGATGGTGGTGATGCGCTGCGCGCCGACTGCCGCCACCGGGGTCACGCAGGAGCGCACCGGCTGGCCATCGAGATGGACCGTGCAGGCGCCGCAAAGCGCCATGCCACAACCGTATTTGGTGCCGGTCAGACCGATGGTGTCGCGCAATACCCAAAGCAGGGGCGTTTCCGGGTCTGCATCGACTTCGACAGCTCGGCCATTGACGTTCAGCTGAATCACGGTTTGTTCCTCCGGCGACGAAGATCGCCTCTGCTAGAATTTACCTCTTTTTCGTCAGTTTTCCGATATTGCAGGTGGGGTGAGCAGGTGTCCGAGACCATACAGACAGAAGTCGTCATTGTCGGCGCGGGACCATGCGGACTGTTCCAAGTCTTCGAACTCGGCCTGCTCGGCATGCGGGCCCATGTGCTCGACTCGCTGCAGGTCCCGGGCGGTCAGTGCACCGAGCTCTATCCCGACAAACCCATCTACGACATTCCGGCGCTGCCAGTCTGCGGCGCCCAAGAACTGGTCGATCGCCTGATGCAGCAGATCAAGCCATTCGAGCCGGTGTTCCACCTCGGCGAAGAGGTGCTCGAGGTACGCCCGCGCGAGCGTCGCTTCGATGTGACCACTTCGGCCGGGACGCGTTTCGACACGGGCGCCATTGTCATCGCCGCCGGTGTGGGTTCGTTCAAGCCGCGTCGGCTCGGGGTGCCAGGCTGCGATGCCTTCGAGGGTAAGACGCTGCACTACCGAGTCAAAAGCGCCGACGAATATCGCAACAAATATCTCGTGATCTTTGGCGGCGGTGATTCGGCGCTCGATTGGGTGATCGAGTTTGCAGCGACGGCGCCCGCTGTAACGCTCGTGCATCGACGAAGTGATTTTCGCGCGGCACCGGCCTCGGTTGCGCGGATGCGCGAGCTCGAAACGCAGGGCAAGGTACGTTTTATCGAAGGTCTTGCCGAGGCCCTGCTCACCGAAGAGGAGACTATGACCGGTGTTCGCGTCAAGGCAGCCGATGGTGTGATACACGATCTGCACGCTGATCACGTGTTCGCATTCTTTGGTCTGCATCCGAAGCTCGGTCCCGTTGCCGAGTGGGGATTGGACCTCGAGCGCAAGGCCCTCAAAGTCGACACCGAAAAGTTCCAGACCAGCGTACCCGGAATCTTTGCCGTCGGTGATATCAACACCTACCCGGGCAAGAAAAAGTTGATTCTGTCGGGCTTTCACGAAGCAGCGCTGGCCGCGTTTGGCATCCAGTCCTGGCTATACCCTCAGAAAAAGCAGTTCCTGCAATACACGACCACGAGCCCGGTTATGCACAAGCGTCTGGGGGTGACGGCGTCGTGAACGTGCGTGTCGTCGATCTGCTGCGGCAGTTCGAACTCGAGCGACTTGAGGTCAATCTTTTTCGCGGCGAGAGTCGCGACATCGGCAGTCCACAGGTTTATGGTGGACAAGTGCTTGGTCAGGCCTTGATGGCGGCCTACCACACCATCGATGGTCTCGATGTGCATTCTTTACACGCGTATTTTTTACGCCGTGGCGATTTTACTCGTCCCATCGTCTATCAGGTCGATCGCAGCCGCGATGGGCACTCGTTTTCGTCAAGACGGGTGATCGCTTTGCAGAGCGGTGAGCAAATTTTCACCTGTGCAGCGTCATTTCAGCGTAACGAGCAGGGGCTCGATCACCAATCGACCATGCCCGAGGTGCCGGCGCCCGAGACATTGCCCGATTGGAGTCGGCCGACGCCCAATGTGGCGGCACAGCTACCCGAGCTGTTGCGGCGCATGCTGATACGCGAGCGACCGATCGAGTTGCGACCGGTCGAGCCCATCGATTATCTGAATCGGCGTTCTGGGCCGGCGCTCGAGCGCGTGTGGTTTCGGATTCCCGAGGCGGTCGCCGACGATGATCGACTGCATCGCTGCCTACTCGCCTACATGTCGGACTTCAATCTGCTCGCGGTATCGACCCGCCCTCATCAAGGAAGCTTTGCGATCGGTGATCTGGTGATAGCGAGCATCGATCATGCGCTGTGGTTTCATAGGCCATTTCGCGCGGATCAGTGGTTGCTATACGACTTGGAGAGCACGAGTGCCTCCGGAGGGCGCGGCTTTGCGCGCGGCAGCATCTACAGTCGCGATGGTCGACTCGTTGCTAGCGCGGCGCAGGAAGGTCTGATTCGCGTGCGCAGGCGTGAGTCTTGATGCGATGATTGCGCGGCGAGATGCGCAGGTTGAAATTTTATGGGGTTGAATTTCCAGGGGTTGAACGATGAGCGGGACAGCTAAGATGTCATTGAGTAGCAAATTGTCGTTATCGCTCGCTGTCTTGCTCGCGCTGAGTGTTGTACCGGCGCAGGCGCAGTTGCAGGTGCAGGTGCAGGGGCAACCGTCGGCGCAGTCGCCGGCAGCGGCCGAGCAAAGCGCCGAGTTCAAGCGCGGGCGGCTGCTCTACATTCAGTGTCGTGCCTGTCACGATTTGCAGCCAAGTCCCGTCGAAAAAGTGGGACCCAATCTCGCCGGGATCATCGGGCGCCGCTCGGGGGCCGACACTGACTTCGTATATTCACCGGCGCTCAAGACGGTAAAACTGGTGTGGGATAAGCCGACGCTCGATCGCTGGTTGGAAAAACCAAGCGCGCTCGCGCCGGGCAATACCATGGCGTTTGCGGGGATCGCCAATCCTGCCGATCGCGCCGCGCTGATTCGTTACCTCGAGATCGAAAGTGCGCCGCATTAAGCGTGGGGCGCAGTGTCTTAGCGTAACCGCGCGAGTTCCTCGCGCAGCACGGCATTGAACCTCGCTGGTTCTTCCATCATCAGAAAGTGGCCAGTGCCGCTGACCACGCGCAATCTGAAGTTCGGGTTGATGGCGCGCAGTCGACCTTCATCGGTGACCGTGAGATCGGAGTTGATGGCAATCACCGGAATGCTGAGCTCGCGCAGCGCCGTGGCACCCTCCCAGGTGTTGAGGCCGCGCACGGCGGCAATACCGACGCGCGGGTTGCCAGCTGCCATGTCTTCGATAATCCAACGTTTGGGTTCGGCTTTAGCGTCGGGTCTGAAAAAACTGCGCTCGACGAATATCCGGGTCGTCCCGGAAAAATCTTTCTCAAAGAAAGCAAAGCGTGCGGCTGTCTCCGCGGCGGGTGCGGGCAGGGCACCGATTGAGGCGAAGGTGTCAGCACCGATCACCGCACGAACGCGTGATCCCATCAACCGTGCGGCCTCGATCGACACCGGGCCGCCCATCGAGTGACCGATGAGAATGACGGGCGCCGTGGTCGGTAGCGATTCGATGACGCGTTTGACGTCTTCACCGAAGCTGCGCATCGAATAGTCGTCGCGTCCATCACTCGAGGCACCGTGGCCTGCAAGATCAAGCGTCAGCACGGCATGCTGCGGCGTCAGTGCGGCGATTTGCTCGCGCCAATAACTCGAGTCGCAGGACCAGCCGTGCACCAGCACGAGTAACGGCTGCTCGACATGAGGAGTTCCATACAGTCGGTAGTAGATAGTGACCTCGGCAGCGCCAGCCGCTGTACCGGTCATCGGAGGCGCGTGGTGGTGGGACACGGGAGTCTCCGCAGCGGTGCCGTCGGCCATGGCGAAAAGTGCCGTCGAAGCAGCAATGAGCAGTGTAAGTTTCATGTCAGGCCTGTAACAGCATCCATTGATAACCGTCCGGGGCAAAGAAAGTGAAGCTGTGACGACCGAATTCGTCAGACCGTACCGCGCTGATTTCGCTTGCCTTCGAGGTGGCGATGCGGCGATGCATGGCTTCGAGATCGTCGACCCGCCAACAATAGAGACTGTAGCCGAGACAGCCAGCGCGTGAGCGGTTGAGCCGGCACGCAATCTTCGCGTTAGCTGCGAACCGCACGCACTTGAGCTTGCCTGAGCGTCGCTCCGCGAGCGCGTGGCCCGAGGACGGGTCATCGAAGTCGACCATGTGGAAGCCCTCGTCGGGCTCGAGACCAAAGATTCGTCGCGAGCCCGTCGCGTTTTCATAGGGTGTATACTCATCGAGCATGCGCTTGAGTCCCAAAACATCGTCATAGAAATCGAGTAGCTGCGGATCATCGTCAGCAATTATCAGACCAAAGTGTGTGTGCTGACTGGTCTGTAACAGGCTGGACGGGTCGATCTGTCCATAGAGCGGACTCTGATAGCCGAAGCGTTCAAAGAAAACCTGACGGTAGTAAGGCTGCAGTAGCACCATTTCTCGGACACCGACAATGGGGTCACGAAACGGTGTGGCGGCGTGCGTCCCGCTCACTTCGCCGATGACCGCAAGCAGCGGTTCTACGAGCATCAACGCTTGGCCGGACTGGAGTGCGCGCTCGGCATGGTTGACGATGTTGAACACGCTCGCGGTGACACGTACGCCCCAACGCGAACCGACGCAACGCAGGTTCTCAGTCAAGCCGAGTCCGTCATTGAGGGGTTGCGCCCATTGCATCAGGCGTATGAGTCCGTGATCGGCCTGCTGATGCAGCAAACGCAGCGAGCACACTGCGGAATCGACGCCGTAAAGCGCGCGTGCAGCGGCTGCGTCGAGCGCCCCACGCTCACCGATGCGGCAACCGTAGGCTGCAAAATCCGCGGCGGCGAGCTCGAGGTCGGGAACGCCGACGCAGACCTCGTGCAGACCACCTACGCAGTGTGCGGCGGGTGCGTCGCTTTGGGTGCTAGTGGGCTGATTCGGTGTTGGCATCGTCAAGGAACTTCCAGTAACTCAATATCTTGGCCATCGGGATCTGCAATCATCGCGAGACGGCGCCCGCCCGGGCGCAAGGCGGCGGGTCGCTGCAGCACCTGAAGGACCACAGCAGCGAGCCGGTCCACGAGGGCGCGGATGTCGCTCAAGGCAATACCGACATGACCGCGCAGCATCGATGGTGCGTGCTGCGTAGAGCGCAGCGGCGTTTGGCGTTCAGGCGCATGCCAAACTTCGAGCTGCATCGCGCTGCCCTCGCTGTTGCCGCCGCTTCGCTCGCTCTCGGTGCCGGTTAAAACCAGTGCGCTCATGCGTGTCGTTACTTCGATACGCTGTAGCTCGACGGATGAAAAGTGCTGGCGATACAAACCCAGCGAGCGCGCGAGGTCCACCACCGGCAGAATCTCACGCAACAGCTGGGGTCGCGACTTAGCGAGCACGCAGCACTTTTCCCGGGTTCATGATGCCGTGTGGATCGAAGGCGCGTTTGATCGTTCGCATCAGCTCGAGTTCGAGCGGCGATGCATAGCGCTCGAGTTCTTCGACTTTGTGTCGGCCGATGCCGTGCTCTGCGCTGAAACTGCCGTCCATTTCTTTGACGAGATCATGTAGCGCGTGGCGAATCTCGAGCTCGCGTGCGGCCAGTCGGCCTATGCTGTCGGCGGCGCCGGATCGCGACTGATTAAGATTGAAGTGCAGATTACCATCGCCGACGTGTCCGTAGCACACGATGTAGGCTTCGGCGACTTCGCGCGCGAGCCAGTCGCTTGCCCGTTTAATGAACTCGGCTAGCCGATTGATGGGCAGCGACACGTCGTGCTTGAGGCTGGGACCGTCGCGACGCTGCGCTTCCGGAATATTTTCGCGCAGAAACCAGAAGTCCTGCCGCTCACGTTCACTTTGTGCGATCACGGCGTCGGTGACGAGCCCTGCTTCGAGCGCAGCACAGAGTGTATCTTCGAGTCGCTCACCCAGCGCTTCAGCGGCGACCGCACTCGTGATCTCGCACAGCACATACCACGGTGAGCCCGAGGACAGTGGGGCACGGCTGCCGGGAAGGTGACGCTGCACAAGCTCCACAGCGACTGCCGGAATGAGTTCGAATGACGTGACGAGATCACCGCAGCGTTCGCGCAGATGTGTGAGCAGGCCCACGGCTGCGGCCGGGTCGGGCACAGCGGTGAAGCCGCAGGCGATCGTCCGTGGCGCCGGAAAAAGTTTGAGGCTGGCGGCGGTGATCACGCCGAGGGTGCCTTCGGCACCGATGAAGAGATGTCGCAAGTCGTAGCCCGTGTTGTCTTTGCGCAGTGCACTGAGCGTCGAGAGCACGCGCCCGTCCGCAAGTACGACCTCGAGCCCGAGCACGAGATCGCGCGCCATGCCGTAGCGCACGACGTTGACGCCGCCGGCATTGGTCGAGAGATTGCCGCCGATGTGGCAGCTGCCCTCGGCACCAAGACTCAAAGGAAAGAAACGGCCTGCCGCAGTTGCCGCTTTCTGCACATCGGTAAGAATGCAGCCGGCTTCGACTACCATCGAATTATTAAGCGGCCGCACCTCGCGGATCGTATTCAGACGCCGCAAGGAGACCACGAGTTGTTGGCCGCTCTCATCGGGTGCGGTACCGCCGCAGTACGAGGTATTACCGCCTTGCGGCACCACGCCGATACGCAGCGCGTTGCACAAGGCGAGCAGTTTCGACACCTCTTCGGTGCTACGCGGTAAGGCGAGCGCGAGCGCTTTACCGCGATAGAGTTGACGATGATCGACGTTCACCGCCGCGAGCTGCTGCGGCTCGGTGACGATGGTCGCAGTGCCGAAGCGGGCGATGAGTTGTTGCAGCGGCGAAAATGCTCCGCCAGGCATCATGTCGCGAGCGCCGGTGACGGCAAGCGACAGTCCGGCTTGGTGAGCAGCAATTGCACGTCACCAAGCTGGCGCTCGGCAAAGCCGCCCTCGCAGTAGCAGAGATAAAACTCCCAGAGACGAACGAAGGACTCGGGGTAGCCAAGTGCGCGTACTTTCGGCAGCTGGTCAAAGAAATTACGCCGCCATTCACGTAAGGTGCGGGCGTAATGCGGGCCGATATCCTCGAGGCCGAAAATCTTCAGATCGGTCACCCGCGTCAGCGAGCGACTGATAGCCTCGACGCTCGGAATGAAGCTACCCGGAAAGATGAAGCGCTGGATGTAATCGACCGACTTGCGCGCCTGCTCGTAAAACTGGTCCTGAATGGTGATAGCCTGCAGAAGCATCGCGCCATGCGGCTCGAGCAGCGAGGCGCACTTGGCGAGGTATGTATCGAGGTACTCGGCGCCCACGGCTTCGATCATCTCTATCGAAAATGCCTTGTCATAGCGACCCTTGAGGTCCCGGTAATCTTCGAGCAGCAAGGTGATGCGGTCACTGAGCCCGGCACGGGCGATTTTCTCGCGGGCGTAGTCATGCTGCTCACGCGATATGGTGGTCGTCGTGACGTGACAGCCGTAACGCGCTGCGGCGTGGATGGCGAGCCCGCCCCAGCCGGCACCAATCTCGATTACGCGATCGCCATGCTGCAGGCGCAGCTTGCGACAGACCGCATCGAACTTAGCGAGCGAAGCTTGTTCCAGCGTCGAGTTCTCGGCAGAGAAAATACCGCAGGAATAAGCCATGGTGGGATCGAGCATGAGGTCGTAGAGCGCATTGCCCAGGTCGTAATGGGCTGCGATGTTACGGGCGCTGCCATGGCGACTGTTGCTATTGAGAAAATGGAATATTTTGAGCAGTGGTCGACTGACGAACGTCCAGGCGCTATCCATGCCATTCATCATCTGCCGATTGGCCACGAACAGGCGCACGAGGCCCGTCAGGTCGTCACAGCGCCATAGTCCGCGGATGTAAGCCTCGCCGGCGCCGACCGTACCCCCAAAGGCTGCATCGGCGTAGAGCTGGGGATGATCGATGTGCAGCGTGACCGCCAGATCGAGGCGTGGTGTGCGCTTGCCGAAGCGATGCCGCTGTCCGTCCCATTCGACAATCTCCAAGTCGCCGTGTTGCAGCATCGCGAACTGACCGAGCAGCAATCTGCGGCCGAGCGCAGCGAGGGGCGAGGGGCGACCAATGCCGGTCGCGCGCCAGGCTTCCATGGCCGTGGTGGGGATGATCGATGGTTTCGCGCTGCCCTCGCTCATAGCCCCTCGTCAACTTGCGAGTTTGTCCGGGTGAGTGAAGAACGGTACACGCTTGAGCAACAGCACCAGCGCCTGCCAGTAAATAAGTGCAGATACTTTGAGGGTGATGAATGGAAATGCCAGCAACGCCCGCCCCAGCGAACGGGCAGTCAAGGGTTCGCGATGCAGGGTGAGCGTCGCGTCAAACTGCGAGCGGCCATCTTTCCAGTTTTCCATGTGGACGCTGAGTGTGTCCCCGGGCTGCGAAAAGTGCCAGTCGTAACACATGTCCATGGGCAGAAAGGGTGAGACGTGAAAAGCCTTTTCGAATTGCCACCGCAACACCTGCGCCCCCACCTGGACAGCCCTCTCGACCTCGAGTACGTACGCGTGCCGCTCATCCCAGGGCGTGTTGGTGATCTCGGCCACGACGGTTTCGAGACGTTCATCTTTAGCATCAAAAATGTAGTAGAAGCTCACGGGGTTGAAGTTGTAGCCAAACTGGCGCAAATGGGTGAGTAGGCGGATGGGTCCGGTCGGCCGGCGACCCGTGCTGTCTTCAACTCGATCGCGTACGGCGGTATCGAGAGGTGTGCGCGGATCTCCCAAAAAATCGCTTCGACGAAACCAGGCAAGCGCCGGTTTGCTTACCGACCAGAACCAACGGTTGCGAAATAGCGCCGGCAGTTCGACCAAATCGAGGTAAGTGAGGAAGATGCGGTAACGAAACTCGTTCCGGCGCGGCCCGAAGCGCCGATGACGAATATGGCCGTGATAGAGGCAGCTCGTGATCATCAGGTGGTTTGGTGCAGGCTGCGACGCACGGGTTCGGGCCGTGGGGCGGGGGGCGGCGCTGAGCCGGTTGCGCGCGCGAAATCTTCGAGCGCCCAGAGTCCGCTTACGACCCCATCCTCGTGAAAACCGTAGCGCCAGTAGGCGCCGCAATAGTGGGTGCGACGCACACCGCTGATCTCGCGGCGGCGACCCTGCGCGGTGACTGCCGCAGGCGTGTAAACGGGGTGATGGTAGGTATAGCGCCCTAGCACCTTCGCCGAGTCGATCTCGGCCGTGCGATTGAGCGTGACCATGAAGGTTACCTCGGCGTCGATCGCCTGCAGCACGTTCATGTCGTAGGTGAGGGCGACACGGCCGCTGTCGGGGTCGAGCAAGTGGTAGTTCCAGGCGGCACGCGCGAGCGGCGCGCGCGGCAGCATGCTGCGATCGGTGTGTAACACGACATCATTTTCCTGATACGGAAACGCACCGAGGATTTGCTGCTCGTTGTCGCTCGGATCTTCGAGTATCGCGAGCGCCTGATCGCTGTGGCAGGCGAAAAAAACCTGATCGAAGCGCTCCCCGCCTGCGCGGCTATTGATCCATACCCCGTCGTCGCTGCGACGCACCCGCTGCACCGGCGTCGCGAGGCGAACACATTCGCCAAAATTGGCTGTCAGACGGCGGGCATATTCGCGTGAGCCGCCCGTGATCGTGCGCCAAGTCGGACGATCATCCACATTCAAGAATCCGTGTCTATTAAAGAAATCGACGAAGAAGCGCACCGGAAAATCGAGCATGCCACGACCGGTGGCCGACCAGATTGCCCGACCCATGGGGATGATGTAGCGCTCAATGAAGGCGCGAGAATAGCCGCCTTCGGCGAGATAGTCACCGAGCGTGAGCTGACCCTCAGGGTCAGGATGGCCGGCGATCGTCGGCGGTGTGAGCAGTTCTTTTGCCCGAACATTAAAGCGCAGGATGTCAGCAATCATGCGTAGGAAGCGCGGGTTGAGCGCATTGCGACGCTGCGCGAACAAAGAGTTGACCGAGGTGCCGTTGTATTCGAGGCCACTGCGCTCGCAGCGCAGCGAGAAGCTCATGTTCGAGAACTGCCAGGGCGCACCGAGTGCCTCGAGCAAAGCGATGAAGTTTGGATAGGTCCAATCGTTAAAGACGATGAAGCCGGTGTCGATCGCGTACTGACGGCCACCATATTCGACATCTTTAGTAGCCGTATGACCGCCGACATAATTATTGGCCTCAAACAGCACCAGTTCGTGACGATCACGCAAATGCCACGCAGCCGTGAGTCCAGCAATCCCGGTTCCGATGATGGCAATGCGACTCACGTCGGATGCGGGGACTGTTGCGCTCGCCGGAGATCGCTCAGGCGATGCGCCGCGGTGAGTGGTCGCGAATCGCTATCGGTACCGGTTTGAGATCCCAAATGATACCGAGCCACGCCATCACTTTGAGCAGGTAGTAGGTGATATCTACCTCCCACCAATAGAAACCCTGCCGCGTTGAGCTCGGAAAGTGGTGGTGGTTATTGTGCCAGCCCTCGCCGAGCGTGATCAGGGCGAGCAGCCAGTTGTTGCGACTGGCGTCGCCCGTGCGATAACGCTGGCGTCCATACACATGCGAGAGCGAATTGATGGTGTAGGTGCCGTGGTAGCAGGCCACGGTAGAGATGAAAAATCCCCACACCAGCATCTGACCACCGTTCGTGCCGAGGTCGGGCGCTGCGCGCTCGAGCAGCACTCCGAGCCCAAACATACCGACCGCGAGCGCCACTGGAATGAGGATATCGAAGCGGTCGAGCCAGCGCAGTTCGGGAAACTGCGTGAGGTCGCGCACGCGACGCAGGTCGGGACGGAAACCACGCGCCGTAAGGAACCAGCCCATGTGCGAACGCAGAAAGCCATGTTGCACCGGCGAGTGGGCGTCCTCCGGTTTATCGGAGTGCGCGTGGTGATGTCGATGATGGGCCGCCCACCACAGCGGTCCGCGCTGTACGGCCGAGGCGCCGAGCAGACCAAAGATGAATTGCCCTACACGCGAAGTTTTGAACGAGCGGTGCGAGAAATAGCGATGGTAGAAACCAGTGATCGCAAACATCCGCACGAGATAGGCGATAACCGCAACTGTGACAGCAATCTGACTCCAGCCCACCCAAATGACGCCCAAGCAAGTGGCGTGTACGGCGATGAAGGGCAAGATGCGCGCCCACTCCACCCGATCCGGAATTTCGGCTAACGGTGCGCCGTCCGACGGGGCCTTGAGCGGACCGGTATCGAACCAGTTGATGAAGGCGTGCAACCAGCGACGCCAGAGGGGGAGAGCTTGCTCAGTCATGTGTCCAACAGTCTCGGAGTTTTACGATGCCAAACCTCGATCCCAATGTGCACGCGCCGCGGACCTCGGGGGTCCGCGGCGCGGGTGTTGAGGCCAGATTAGACCACTAGGAGATCAGATGCCTCCGTGCTGACGCTTGAGGGCGTCTATCCGATCATCGAGCGGTGGGTGGCTCATGAACAAGCGCTTGAGACCCGTCGGCGTACCCGAATTGATGCCGAAAGCAGCCATCTGCTGCGGCAAGCCTTCCGGTTGCTGCGCGCGTTTTAGGGCCTCGAGGGCACCGATCATGGCCTGCGGGGTGGTGAGCAGGGCGCCCGCCGCATCCGCGCGGAACTCCCGCTTGCGCGAGAACCACATGACAATGACGCTGGCGAGGATGCCGAGCAGCAGTTCGCAGACCATCACGATCACGAAATAGCCGATACCGCCGCCGTTCTCGTTTTTGAACACGGCTTTATCGATGAAATTGCCGATAATCCGCGCCAAGAAGATCACGAAGGTGTTTACCACGCCTTGAATCAGCGTGAGCGTGACCATGTCGCCGTTGGCAACGTGGCCCACTTCGTGGCCGAGAACAGCCTCGACTTCTTCTTTTCGCATGCGCTGAAGCAGACCCGTGCTGACCGCTACCAAGGCCTTGTTTTTGTTCGCACCGGTCGCGAAAGCATTCGGCTCAGGACTATCGAAGATTCCGACTTCCGGCATGCCGATGCCGGCCTCGCCAGCCTGCTTGCGCACCGTGTCGACCACCCAGCGCTCGACGTTGTCGCGCGGCTGCTCGATGACGCGGACGCCCATCATGCGCTTGGCGCTCCACTTCGACATGGCGAGCGAGATCAGCGCACCACCGAAGCCAAACACGGCGGCAAACACCAGCAAGCCGTAATAGCTGCCGTTTTGCGCGGCAATGTACTGATCGATGCCGAGAATCCGAATGACAACCGACAGCACGAAGACAACGGCAAGGTTAGTAATGAGGAACAACGCGATGCGTTTCATGGCGTAGGCAGGCTCCTAAACGAAGTTATGATGAGTTGGACTTAATCCGGGTCTCGAAGTTTCGCTGGGTACACAACTTAACCAACTTTTAACTCCTCTACCACGGGTGAGGCCCGCAAGACCGATTTCAAGGGCCTCTCTTAAATTTCAGGGGCTTAGGCAAGCATCAGTACCCCGAGATAGGGGCTCGCGCTGCCGAGCTCGAAACTCGTGCTCGCCCGACCCGCCGCGCCGCTAACCTCGAGTTCGTAGCGGCCGCTGCCCGGAAGTAGTCGGTCGATCTTGAACTCGCCAAAGGTGTCGGTGGTCACGCGGCCGATCTCACGCCTCGCCTGACTGAGCACTGCCGTCGCGCCTGGGGCACATTCCTCAACCCCGCCGACCCTTTGCACCACCGTGCCGCCTACGAAGCAGTGTGTCATGAGGTGGCGATTTTTGTAATACACGCGCGGCTTTGTACCGAGCTCGGCGCGTTCGACCTCCAGTCCCTCACTCGCCGCGAGGCGCTGCATTTCGGCGTCTTCGAGTTTGACGGAGCGAAACGCCTCGGTCGGGCAGGCCTGCTCGGCTCGCGTCTCAGTCCAGCCCGCATCAAGCAGATGCGCATCGAAGGTCCAATGCTGCGGCAGCTGCAACTCTTCGTTCCAGGACACGGCGCCGTAGGGGCAGGCAGCGACGATTTGCTGCTGCCCCTTGGCCTTGATGGGATCGATGATCACGATGCCGTCAGCACGTTTTTTGACGGCGCCGTCGCGCGCGGCTTTCATACAGGGCGCGTCGTCGCAGTGGTTACACATCACCGGCTGAAAACAGGCATCGACGAGCGGGTAACTGCCACGCTCGTGGCGCTTGATATCGAGCCAGTTGTGACCCAGCGCGGGCTGCGGCGCGCTGTAGCCCGGGAAATCATTGCCCGCGTATTCGTCCTTCACGGCGATAAAGCAGCCGCGGCAGTTGTCGCAGCGCTCGACATCGACGATGAGATTCCATTTCTTTGACATCAGGCGATCTCCGCAAGCGGTTGCCAGGTGTCGACGCCGGTCCACTTCTCGATCTGAATGAGCGTGGTATTTGGCCGAATACCGTGGGTTTTGCGTGCTATGGCTTTGCTCGGATTCAGCATGTTGATGCAGCCGCCGAGATCGGTGGATTTGCCGGGCTCGCCCGCCGGTCGGTACTCGGCCGAGGCGGTCGAAGCTGACACCACGCCGGGACGCAGTCGATCGGTGAGCTGCGCGGCGCAGACGACCGAACCGCGATTATTCCAAAGACGAATGAGATCATCATCACAAATACCGCGCGCCGCGGCGTCTTCGCGATTGATGCGGGCGACCAAATAATAGTGGCCGTCTTTGCGCACTCGATGCTCGCGGATGTCGCGCACGCTGCAGCCTTCGTCATCGCCCATCAAGTGAAAGGGATAACGTGAGTGCGGCGACAATAACTGCAGTGGGAACCCAGCGAGCTGCGGTTCACGTTTGCCGTCCTCGTACACTGGCATGTACTGATTGAGTGGGGGTCGGTCCGGATCGTCGATGCGTTTGAGCGTGCTAGCAACGAATTCGAATTTGCCCGACGGGGTTTGCAAGCCCTTACCGAGTCCGGCGACGTACTCGGAGGGCAGCGGATAGGGTTCGGGCGTGTCTTTCTTGCGACCCTCGTAGAACCAGCGATTCGCGGTCGGTGCGCGAGCGGCCTCCGGATCGGGAGCGACGACGTAGTAGCCTTTTTTGAGGAACTCGCGCCAGCTCGTGAGTTTGGCGAGATCCGAGGAATCAAATACGCGCTTGCACCAGTCATATTCGGAGGTGCCACCTTCCGAGTACACCGCACCGAGATCGAGTTTCTCGGCGATGGCGAGAAAAATATCGTAGTCCGACTTGGACTCGCCGAGGGGTTCGATCGCCTTGTGTTGCAGGGCGATCACGCGATGGTTATTCATCGAGTACATGTGATGCACGTAGCCCGCGCCGACGTTGTACCACTCGCCGATGTCCCAACGCTCGAACACCGTACACGCCGGCAGCACGACATCGGCGAACGGCGTTTCGCCCTCCCACCACACCGATTGATTGACGACGAATTTGAGGCTCTCGTGCTGATAGGCCTGGATCCAGCGATTGGATCCCACCTGCGTGCCAAGCGACGAGCTGCCGTACTTGTAGAGCATCTGTACGCGTACGTGGCCGGGCGAGGGGTAGCCGAAGGGAAAGAACTGCCCCTGGATCGAGGACACATCGGTGAGATAACCCATGGCCTTGCCTTGGGTGATCGCTTCGGGGAACCACATACGCGGGATCGCCTGTCGCACCGAGCTCATGGTTACGATGTGCGGCATGCGCTGATAATTGTTGGCAGAGTTTGCGCTCGTGGTGAGTTCACCGG
>VGTW01000019.1 GCA_016874555.1 Gammaproteobacteria bacterium
CAGCGCATCGGTCAGCACGTCGACACCACGACGTCCCACTGCGGCAGCCAAGGAACTCATCAGCTCACTACCGGTGCGATTCGGCGTTCCGTGCATGCGCTTCACGCTATGACCGGGATAGAGAAAACTATCGACGAGGGAGAGTGGCACGGCGTGATCGTCGAGCAACCACTCGACCGTGCGCGCCGAGGCCTGCGCAAGCGCCAGCGCGATGGCCGGGTCCGTCTCGCCGTGCGTCTTGGCGACGATGTCGCGCGCGAACAGTTCCGGCGAGTCGTCGATTTCCTTCTCGCGTTGCAGTCGCGAGCCCGCAGCCGGGATCAGCCCAGTCGACATAGCCGTCGTCCCGAGCGTCGACGCGTCGCGCTCGAGGACTAAGACCTCTGCCCCGGCCTGCTGCGCCGCCAACGCTGCCGTCAGACCGCAGCCACCGCCACCAATGACGATCACGGGCACGCTGCCAGCGAAATACGCCTCGCCGGCCGGCAGCAAACCTGATCGACTGGCTGTCATGGTGTGAACTTCATCCGGGGATGCAGCCTAACGAGCCGTGCTGGCCGACTCAACCGACTTCGCGAGGGTGCGTTCCAACCCCGCTGCGGCCACGCACCGGACGTACCCGACCTCGATCCGCAGCACCCTACCGGCTGCGACATACGATGCGAGAGTTCATTACCGGGGGTCATCATGAGCATCGCTTCGTCCGCACTTTCGCAATACACGCTATCGCAGCCGACGCTCGATTTTCTGGCTCGAGCACATGGTCATTTTATCGGTGGCAAGTGGCTGCAGGACGATTCGGGCGGAACCATTGACATTCACGATCCGGCAACCGGACTCAAGATCGCGCATTGCGCCGCAGGCGGTGTCGCCGAAATCGACGCCGCCGTCAAAGCCGCACGAGCGGCCCTCGAAGGTCCTTGGTCAAAGTTCACCGCGGCACAGCGTGGCGCAGTACTGTGGAAAATCTCTGACCTGATCCTCGCCAACCTCCAGCAACTATGCGAACTCGAGATTCTCGATAACGGTCTTCCGACGCCGCTTGCGCAATATGTCTGTGGCATGGTGGTGCCGGAGTTTTTTCGTTACTACGCAGGCTGGCCGACCAAAATTGAAGGCTCAACGATTCCCGCAGCGCCGCAGGGTAAGCTTCCGGGCGAGGCGATTTCCTTCACCTTGCGTGAGCCGATCGGCGTCGTCGGTGCAATCACGCCGTGGAACTCACCACTACCCATGGTGATGCTCAAAATCGCGCCCGTACTCGCCACCGGCTGCACGCTGGTTTTGAAGCCGGCAGAGCTCACGCCACTCACCGCGATGCGCCTCGCCGAAATTTGTCAGGAGGCTGGTGTTCCTAATGGCGTCATCAACATCGTCAACGGCTACGGCGAGACCGCCGGCGCTGCACTCGCTGCACATCCGGGTGTCGATAAGATCGCTTTCACCGGATCGACTGATGTTGGCCGCCTGATCGTCAAAGCCGCCGCAGGTAATCTCAAAAAAGTCACGCTCGAACTCGGCGGCAAGTCGCCGGTCGTGGTGCTACCCGACGCGGATCTCGAACAAGTGATCCCCGGCGCCGCCCGCGCCTGTTTTTTCTTGCAGGGTCAAAACTGCATGGCCGGTACACGCCTTTTTGTACACGAAAAAGTGCACGACCAAGTGATCGAAGGTATTGCTGCTGTCGCACGCGCTATGAAAATAGGGCCGGGACTCGATCCCTCCTCGGAGTTCGGACCACTGATCTCTGCGCAGCAGCGTGATCGCGTTGCGAGCTTTGTCGAGGCGGGACGTAAAGAAGGTGCTGAGGTCGCCTGTGGCGGACAATCGCTCATTCGAGCTGGCTATTTCTTTGAACCAACCGTGCTTACAAAGACTACCAACGACATGACCCCCGTGAAGAACGAGATCTTCGGACCCGTGCTCTGCGTACATCGTTTTTGTGATGGCGATCTCGACGCTGTGGCGCGATCTGCTAACTCGACTATTTACGGCCTGTCGGGTAGCGTATGGACACGTGATCTCGGTATCGCCATGCAAATGGTACGCAAAATCGACTCGGGTCAGGTCAGTGTCAACATGCATGCCGCCATCGACCCGGCAATGCCGTTCGGCGGCAACAAGCAGTCAGGCTGGGGCCGCGAGTTCGGTAAAGAGGGACTTGAGCCCTATCTCAAGACCAAAGGCGTCTCGATGACATGGTGACTAAAGAGGCGCCCTTATACACTCCCTGTGCTGGTTCAGGGCTCTCGGAAAGCCTCGAGTAAACTTCGATATTCCGGTGACTACACGCGCAGACGATGACTCGTACTATGTTGAATGCGCATCGCGTCGGGTTGTAGATCGAAGGAGGTCGGCAGCTCGACGAGTGCGGCAAACTCCGGCTCGACGCGTGCCGAGATTATCGATGAGCGTGTCATCGACCAAATGCCACTTAGGTCACCAGGCATGAGCGGACCTCGAGGTCGAAGTGATCGACTCGCGATGATCAAGTGCACTGACGTACTTGCGCACCGTAATCGGTGTCAGTAATGCCGGAACGAGTGAGGACGCTGCAGCGGCGCGAGCGATAAAAAAACCTTGGTAAATCACGGTACAGGTCGTTGAAGTTGTCCCGCTGAATTCGAATCTTTCCGCAAGTCAGACTTCAGTCGAACTGAGAATCAAAAACGATGGTTCCCGCGGATGTCGAGATCGGCAAACGTCGCGCTGTGCAAAAGCTATCGGTCGGAAAATAGGCGTGAGTGTCGCCCTGCGAATTCTCTCGCGACTAAAGACGAAGTCTGCCAAAACGGCTCTTCATAATTCGTCGACTCAGGGCCGCAGTGATATCGCGAACGAGAAATTCCTCGGTCATATCTCTGAGCAAGCGATCGCCATAAAGGACGTAGGAAGCCGCCAGCACGGCACCTCGCGGGACCGCAGAAATGACATCTACCTCATCGAGCAAACGACGACGGTGACCATCACGGTCTATGGAGTCGGTAGCGAGTTGCTCGAGAACCCCGTAGGCCATAGTCGAGGCACGCATACCGCTGCCCGACAAGCTGAGCAAAAAAGCAGATCGTCGTCGCCACGAGCGCGCAGCACCATCGCCAAACGACAGCCTTGTGGTTCACAGGTCACGTTGATGGGTTCACCAAGGTAGGGGCGCGGTACGGCGCACGCGGATAGCAGGGTACATCCGGCCAGCAGCCAGAACATCAAGAAACTCCAGCTGCCGAGTCTGCCCCCTGGGCGCATGTCGCCTCACGACCGTCAGGCGTAATAGGCTGCCATCCCAGGCAGCTTCACTCATGCCGGGTAACGCACACCCTCGTCGGATAAATCACCAACTGCCGGTGTTCGGCATCGAAACCCAAGGCTCGATGGGCGCAAGCGCGCCGCTGGCTTGCAGCAGCTCGATCGAAATACCGTCGGGTGAACGTACGAACGCCATACGACCGTCGCGCGGCGGGCGCAGAATGGTCACGCCATGATCGGCGAGGCGCTGACACGCAGCGTGAATATCGGCAACGGCATAAGCGAGATGGCCGAAGTTGCGACCACCGGTGTAGGTCTCGGAGTCCCAGTTATAGGTGAGTTCAATCTGCGAAGAGTGATCGCCAGGCGCAGCCAGAAACACCAGCGTGTAGCGCCCCTGCGGGACTTCTTTTTTAGAAAGCAGCTCAAGGCCAAGAGCGTCCCGATAGAATCGCAGCGAGGCTTCGAGGTCGGTCACTCGGACCATCGTATGCAAATATTTCATGCCACAAATTATAGGACCTGCTGGTGATCTTGTCTGAAGCAGAATGGCTGGCGATCCTCACCAGTCTGCAAGTAGCGCTGCGCGCATTGCTGTTCACGCTGCCACCTGCGCTTTTCTTCGGTTGGTTGCTGGCGCGTCGTCGTTTCCCGGGACGCGCCCTGCTTGACGCGCTCGTTCACTCCCCGCTGGTATTGCCGCCCGTAGTCGTCGGTTATTTGCTACTGCTTACACTGGGCGTTCAGGGGCCGATCGGTCGCTGGCTCGATGCTGCCTTCGGCGTACGCCTCGTATTCAGCACCAACGGGGCCGCCATCGCGGCGGGTCTCGTCGCCCTGCCCATCATGGTCCGCACCATTCGCTTATCACTCGAAGCTATCGATCCGCGGCTCGAGCTTGCCGCGCGCTCGTTAGGAGCCGGAGCACTCGATCGATTTCTATGCGTCACGCTGCCGCTTGCACTTCCGGGTGTACTCGCCGCTACGGTGCTCGGCTTTGCGATGTGCCTCGGCGAATTCGGCGCGGTCATCACCTTTGCGGCGAACGTACCCGGTGAAACGCAGACTCTCGCACTCGCCATCTACGGCGCCTTGCAGGCGCCTGATGGCGAAGAGATGGCCATGCGACTGGCGCTCATTTCTTTGACTATCGCAATTCTCGCCTTACTCGGTGCCGAATGGCTAGGTCGCCGTGCCAGCCGCTGGAACGCTCGCCCGTGATACGTGCGCTCACCATCAATATCCGCCATCAACGCGATGACTTTCGACTCGAGATTCGCTTTGAGGCGCCGGCGAACGGAGTGATTGTCATCTTTGGCGCATCAGGTGCGGGTAAATCAACGCTGCTCGATCTCATCTGCGGCAACCTGCAACCCGATTACGGTACGATCCGCATTGGCGAACAAGTGTTCGTCGATACGAGCTGCGGTATTCATCTGGCAACCGAGCAGCGTGCTATCGGTTGGGTACCACAGGACGGACTGCTGTTTCCGCATCTCGATGTCGCCGCAAATCTCGACTTCGGTATGCGGCGATCACGTCGTGGTCAACCCGCAACGAATGCGAAACAAGTCATCGATACGTTGGGACTAGGCGCACTACTGCAGCGCTGGCCGCGCACGCTTTCCGGCGGTGAACGTCAACGGGTCGCACTTGGCCGTGCGCTGCTGTCGAATCCCTCGCTGCTGCTGCTCGATGAACCTCTCGCTGGACTCGATGCACCGCGTAAAGCAGAAATCCTCGCATTGCTCGAGCTGGTGAAGCACGAATTTGCGGTCCCTGCGATCTATGTCACGCACAGTCTCGCCGAGGTACTGCGGCTCGCTGATCATCTGGTGTTACTCGATGCGGGTAAGGTTGTAGCCAGCGATCGTATCGACGCGTTGATGGGTCGTGCGCACACGCCTTTGCTCTCGATGCGCGCCGATGCCGGCAGCCTCCTGACGCTGCAGGTCGTGGGACGCGATCCAGCAGGCGACGGCTGGCTAACGACACTCGACGGTCAGATCGTGCTCATCTCGCAGCTGCCGCTCGCGGCCGGCGTCCCACTCCGCGCGTACGTACCAGCTAACGAAGTGATCATCGCAACGCAGGCACCGCAAGGAGTCTCGGTACGTAATGCCTTGCAGGCGAAAATCCTTTGCCTGCGCGACCGTGGTGACGGCTCGGTATTGGTCGAGCTTGCCGTCGGCGCACAGCGTCTGCTGGCGGCTGTCACTCCGGCGGCCGTCAGCGCACTCGCGCTCGTGCCCGAGCAGCCTGTCTATGCGCTGGTCAAATCGGTATCGTTCGACGCCCCTGCAGGCGGTCACCTGCTCGAGGTGGGCTAGAACATCTGAGAGGGACCTGGCGCCTCGGTTTCTTTGACAGCATGTCGGGCAGCGATAAAATCGCCGGTGATCATAGCATCATAGGATTGTCCCGGCCCAACCATAGGATAGACACCGGCGTCGGGATCGATGATGACCTCGAGAAATGCGGGTCCCGGATAGCGAATGAATTCTTCGACGACCCGCGGCACATCTGTCTTCCGATCGAGACGAACGGCGAAAGCGAAGCCATCAGCCTGCGCCGCTTTGACGAAATCTTTTTTGTGCAGTGATTTGTCGCTGGCCGACATGCGTCCCTTGAAAAACAGCTTCTGCCATTGCTTGACCATGCCATCACCGAAATTGTTGAGTACCACAACTTTGATCGGCAAGTCATAGGTGGTGACAGTCTCCAGTTCGCCAAAATTCATGCGGATTGAGGCGTCACCATCGATATCGATGACCAACGCCTTAGGGTTAGCGAACTGCGCACCAATCGCCGCCGGCAGACCAAAACCCATCGTACCCATCGAGCCCGAGGTCAACCACTGTCGCGGTTGCCGAAAATCGAAGTATTGTGCAGCCCACATTTGGTGCTGACCAACGCCGGTGGTGATGATGGCGTCACCGCGAGTTTGCCGATTGATTTCTTCGATGACGTAATAAGGCTGTATTAGCTGGCTATCACGGTCGTAATTCATGGCGTGTCGATGACGCAACTCGGCAAGCTCGGCATGCCAAGCGGCAAAATCTGGTCGACATCCGCTTGCTTTGCCATGAGCCGTAAGCGTCTCGAGGGCCTCGCGCAGTTGTCCAACGTGACTCCAATCTACGCGCTTAACTTTGTTGATTTCGGCCCGATCAATATCGAGGTGGGCGATTTTTTTTGCCTGCGGTGCGAATTTGCTGGGTACGCCGGCGACGCGATCGTCGAAGCGCGCACCTACGGCAATCAACATATCGCAATCTTCGACGGCGTAATTGGCAAATGCTGCGCCATGCATACCAAGCATACTCATCGAGAGCGGATGTGTCGTATCGAAGACGCCGATACCCATCAAGGTAGTCACCACGGGGATACCAAACGAGATGGCAAAGTCACGGAGGGCGGCCGAGGCCTCACCATTGACTGCGCCACCGCCGACGTAGAGCAAGGGGCGGCATGACGCTGCCAGCATCGCAAAAAATTGCTCTGCTTCGTCGGTCTCGATAGCGGCGTGCGCCGCGGCGAATAGCCGCTTGCGATATCCCGGGATGGGTAGCATCCCTGCGCCGGCAAACGTGCCGCTCCAGTTCTGAACATCTTTGGGGACGTCGATGACCACCGGTCCGGGACGCCCCGTTCTGGCGATTTCGAATGCAGTACGCACCGTCGCCTCGAGCTTGGTTGGATCGGTCACCAAAAAAATATGTTTCGCCACGGCGCCCATCAGCGCGGGTACGGGGGCTTCTTGGAACGCGTCGGTACCGATTGCCTCCGTCGGCACCTGCCCACAAATGATGATCATGGGAATGGAGTCGGCCATCGAGTCGCGCACCGGAGTCACGGTGTTGGTGGCACCGGGACCCGAGGTCACGATGCATACACCAACCCGACCACTCGCCCGCGCGTAGCCTGCGGCCATGAAACCCGCACCCTGCTCATTCGCCGGAACAATCAACGGCATTTGCGGCATACCGCCTACCGTCTGTTCCCGGTTGTAGCGGAACACCGCGTCGTAGGTCGGTAGGATCGCACCGCCCGAATAACCGAAGATGGCCGTCGTGCCTTCGTCTGCGAGTACCTGAACGATCATCTCTGCGCCGGACATGGTGGTGCCAGCGCGCGGGTTGCGGGTAGCGGCAGCAAATTGTGCGGCGGCAGGCTCGGACATGGCGATCAATCGGAAAAACGCATAAGGAGCGCGCCAGACTACCAGTTCAGCCGTGCCGTGCAATATGCTGCATGGCCCATGCGACACATCATCGCCATCAATCTGCAAAACGAGGCGGGCGCCCTGACACGGATCGCCGGTCTTTTTTCGACTCGCGGCTACAACATCGAATCGCTGTCCGTAGCGGCGACCGACGATGCGACAGTATCGCGAATCACGCTTGTTACCAAAGGTTCGGACTCGATCATGGCGCAGATCATCAGTCAGCTCAACAAGCTGGTCGATGTGGTCGCAGTCGAAGACATGACGCAGGGTGAGCATATCGAGCGCGAACTCGTGCTGCTCAAACTCAAGGTGCGACTGGAACAAGCGGACGCCGTACGCGGTTATGTTGTGCGAGCCGGTGGCCGAGTCCTTGATCCGGCCAGCGATGGATTCATCGTCGAACTCACCGCGAGCGAAGCCGAGATCGATAAGTTTATCACCGATCTGTCCAAAGGTGGCGAGCTGCTCGAGGTGGTACGCAGCGGCGCACTCGGGATCAGTCGACTCGAGCGCACAGCGCGTCAGCGCCGGGAGTGATCCACGACTGTATCTGCACGAGGGTTGTAATTCTTCTATGCAGCCTCATCACGCCCCGCATCGTAATCGTAGAGTGTGCGGAGCTCCGCCATCCCGGCACCGAGGGCTTGCACTTGCTGCTGCGGATTGTCGGCAAAATAAAGTTCGGAACGCGCGCGTGACATGGCAAGCGCAGCGGTCACTCGGGCATGTCGTGCTAACTCATAACGACGTAGTGCGCCACCGAGCTCGTTGTGATTGTTATCGTCGCTATTGATAATATGGCTGTCGGTGCTGCTCTGATTATCTTTGAGGGCGCTCATGATCCGTCCGAGCACAGCGGCGTCCTCGAGGGCCATCACTGCACCTTGTCCGGTGAAAGGTGGCATGGCGTGCGCAGCATCCCCTAACAACGTAGCGCGTGCCAAGGTCCAGGTCGGCAACGGGTCACGGTCGAAGAGCCCCCACTTGAACAAACGATTTGCCGGCGTGAGTCGCAGCAACTCGAGGCTGTGCGACTCGAAGTCAGCAAACTCCGTCAAAAGTTCATCAAGACCGGCGCGCACCGACCAGCCCTCTTCCATCCATGTACTACGACGGGCGATGGCTACGAAGTTGATCAAGGCGCCGCCACGCAATGGGTAGCGCATCAACAGACGACGTGGTCCGACGGTCATGCATAGCGGTGGCTCGAGCAATTCGCGCGGCACCAAGTCGCCCAGAATCAGACCGCGCCAGGCCACATAACCGGTGAAGTTCGGTCGGTCAGGTCCGAACAGCGAACTACGTGTCACCGAGTGAATACCGTCGGCACCGACCAACCAGTCGGCCTCGTGGCGACGGCCATCCTGCAGCTCAACGCTGGCCGAGCTGGCCGTAGAGTGCACGTGCCGAACCGCCGCAGTCGTCGTGATGCAATGCGGATCGAGTGCCTGTACGGCCGCCAGCAAACACGCATGTAAATCGGCACGATGTACGTGATACAGCGGCATGCCGTAGCGCTCGCGGCTTTGATCTTGCGGCAGCTGTACCAGCACTGTGCCAGTTTTGAAGTGACGAATGCAGCCCGCAGGAGGTCGCGAGCCTATCCGCTCTAGCTCAGCTTCGAGTCCGAGATAACGCAGGGCCTTGCCGGCGTTCGGCGTGATACTGAGCCCCGCGCCGACTTCCCCTAAAGCAGCAACCTGCTCGAAAACTCGAACCTGCTGCCCAGCGCGCAGCAAGCCCAAAGCGGTCGCGAGACCGCCGATTCCTGCACCAACGACGATTGCTGATGTCATGGCATCGCTTTACGACGTACCGGCAGCGGCGTACTGCATAAATCGATCTTGCCGGCCGGCACTTTGTACCAATCATCGCGACGATTACGGCGCGCCTCGACCAGCGCGGCAAAACTTCTCGAATCGGTGCGCAGCAGCTCGAGCTCGACGCGCTCGGTCGGCGGCAAATCGGCAGCAAACACCACTCTGCGAATAGGCGTGCGTTCGGCAGCTGTGGCATAGAATCCAAGGGCTTGCGTACCGCGCGGCAATGCAGCCAAAAGTTCCATCCCACTCACCGCACGACCAAGCACGGTAATGTTACGATCCAGTTGTCGCGGCGCGTGACCGATCACGACGTAAAGTTCAGCCCCACTGCCGGAATCGGCTGCGGTGTCACGACCGACGCCGAGCGTACCGTAGCAATGCGTCATCCAGAGGCGCCTCGAGTCACGATCCCCTGCAGCCCAAAAGCCGTCCACGAACCCGACCTGCGGTGCGAATACGTCGCCATCAGTCAAAGAATCGAATTTGATATCGGCGGTCCACTCGCGCTCGAATTCCGGTGATACTCGCGCAGCGGTACCGACGATAGTCTTTTTATCATCGGGATCGCCCCACTGGGTGACGAAGTTATCTTGCACGCGATTGATGCTGAGATCCTCGAACCAGCCAGCGCGCACGAGGGCGCGCAGGTTTGCGACATGCTGCGGTGCAAAGCCGGGTGACAACTCAAAAATGACACGGCCCGCATCGAGGTCCATGTAGAGCGTGCGCTCTGGGTCGAGACGGCGCCATTCCGTCGGCTTCGAGGCCGCCAACACGGCCGCTGCGGTCGAGGCCTGACGAGCCAGCATGATCATACCGCTCGCCGGAGAGAGTGGTTTGCCTTGCGCGCCGTACAGTATTTCTTCGAAGCCGAACGACTCACTTGAAAGTCGGTAACTGATCTCCAGTGAAATTTTTTGCTTGAAGGCGATACTATCGTAGCGGCAATCTTGCTTGTGGACACGCGCCATGAACGTACCCTCTGCAGCACGACTCCAGCGGATTTCGCACCCGGCCTGAAAACCCTGCAGACCCGCCGCCTCGGCTAAACCTACCTTGACGAGTCGACCCAGCCTTACAGGATCGCTCTCGAGATTCGCAAATCCGAGTGTTGGCGATATGACGAAGGTGCGCATCGTGTCCTGCTTACGTGCCGGATTTTGATCGAATACGTAGATTCTTTGCTGCTGGGGCTGCTTTGAATCGAAGCCGTCTAGCGAGATCTGATGGTAGTAGACGTACTCTCCGAGTGCCGGCCAGTCGATACGCGCGATCTTGTGGTAGAAAAAAATCGATCGCTGTGCCGTCGGATCGGTGGGATCAGCGGCCACCCCCAAATAGCGTCCCGAGAACAGCTGCGTAAGTTCAGCGAAGTCGGCAGTGCGGTCCAGCGTACTCACTGAGGCTACCGCTGGCGCTACGACCGGCCACAGGATCAAAAGCCACAGCCCAAAAACCTTGAGCCACTGGGACTCTGAACGCGTCAATTGCCAGAGTTCAATATGCATCCCGGCATTTTAGCCCGCCGGCAGTTCGCCTAGACTTCGCACCATGAACATTGATGCAAAACGTCGGGCCTTGGCCGGGAGCCTCGTCGCCCCGCTGAAAGGCGGCGGCACCGGCAAAGAGGCGATGGTACGCGTCGGCCGCGAGACTCAGGGCCGCGGTGGCAAAGGCGTCACGGTCATCACCGGCCTGCCGCTCGCGCCGTCGGCGCTCGGTGATCTTGCCAAGCAGTTCAAGAAGCGTTGCGGTTCGGGCGGGAGCGTCCGAAACGGTATGATCGAGATACAGGGCGACCACCGTGACTTGCTGGTCGCGGAGCTGGTACGGCTCGGTTGGTCGGTGAAGCGCTCGGGCGGCTGACTTCGACGATCTCGAACTCCGGCAAGGCAGCGATCGGCACCGTCTGGCGCATCGTGCGCTCGATATCGCGCAGCAGGCCAGCTTCATCGCTCGATACCAGACTCACGGCGCGGCCGGTGGAACCCGCCCGCGCCGTACGCCCAATGCGATGCACATAGTCTTCGGGGACATTCGGCAGCTCGTAATTGACGACCTGTGGTAATTCTTTGATATCGATTCCGCGTGAGGCGACATCGGTAGCGACAAGCGCTGCGATATGTCCTGCTTTGAAATCTGCCAGTGCACGCACGCGGGCAGTCTGACTCTTATTACCGTGGAGGGCTGCAGAGCGGATGCCCGCACCCTCGAGCTGCTGTGCGAGACGATTCGCGCCGTGTTTGGTACGCGTGAATATCAGCGCCTGGTACCACGGGCCCTCATCGGTTGCGCCGTTGCGAAACAAATGAACCAGAAAATGCCGCTTGCTCTCTTTGGATACGCGAAAGGCTACCTGTGCTATGCATTCAACAGTACTGTTGCGCGGCGCAACCTCGATCTCGACAGGATTGTGCAACATACGCGCGGCGAGATCACGGATATCCTGCGAGTAGGTTGCCGAGAACATCAAATTCTGCCGTTGTGGCGGCAATATTTTGACGATACGACGGATGTCGTGGATGAATCCCATGTCGAGCATGCGGTCGGCTTCGTCGAGTACGAGGTGGCGGACGGCGGCGAGATCAAGCGCGCCCTGCCCCACGAGATCGAGCAGCCGACCCGGCGTCGCGACCAGCAGATCACAACCGTTACGCAGGGCATCGATCTGAGGACGTTCACTGACACCCCCGAAAATCACCCTCGTGCGCAGATTGGTGTAGCGCCCGTAGGTTCGCGCGTTTTCACCGATCTGCGCTGCCAGCTCGCGAGTCGGGCTGAGGACCAGCACGCGCGGTGAACGCCCTACCGCCGCACCGAGCTTTTGCAACAAGGGCAGTACGAAACCCGCGGTTTTGCCGGTGCCGGTCTGTGCACCGGCTAATACATCGCCACCGGCGAGTACTGCCGGAATGGCCTTAGCCTGCACGGGAGTCGGCGTATCGTAGCCTTTTTCGGTAACGGCGCGCAGCAGATCGGGCGTGAGCCCGAGATCAGAAAATTGCATGGGAACCGGGGGAGGTAGAAAATGAGACCGCGAAGCGGCGACGCTTTATATCACGATGCGGCGGATTGGCGCGACTCGAGTTCTACCCAGCGCGCATAGGCTGCCTCGATGTCGGTCGTCATGGCCTGCAATGAATGCAGGGTCTCCCGAACTTCGTCGTGCGGGAGACCATAGAAAGCGGGTTCGGCCACGCGAGCGTCGAGTGCGGCTTTTTCGGCCTCGAGTTGTTCGATACGCGTCGGCAGGCCATCGAACTCGCGCTGCTCGTTAAAAGACAATTTGCGGCGTTTCGGCGCCGCGGCACGACGCGGCTCTTCGCCGCGCGATGACACCGTACGACGCTCACCCTGCTGGCGGTCGTGCCAGCTACGCCAGTCACTCCAGCCACCAATGAATTCGCGTACGCTGCCGTCGCCCTCGAGTACCAGCAAGCTGGTGACGACACGGTCAAGAAACGCGCGATCGTGGCTAGTGAGCAGCAGTGTGCCATCAAATTGTGCAATCCGTTCTTCGAGCAGCTCGAGGGTGTCGATATCGAGATCGTTGGTAGGTTCGTCCATCACTAGCAAGTTTGCCGGCCGCGCAAACAAACGCGCGAGCAACAACCGATTGCGCTCGCCACCCGACAATGCGCGTGCGGGCGTCAGCAGTTGATCGGGGCGGAAGAGAAAATCGCGTAGATAGCCGGAAACGTGCCGGTTCTCGCCGGCGATCGGCACGAAGACGTTGCCGTCATTGACATTATCGGCCACCGATGCCGCAAGATCGAGTTGATCGCGCTGCTGGTCATAGTAAGCGATTTCCAATCGCGACCCGCGCAGAATGCGTCCTTCTTGTGGTTCTAATTCGCCGAGCAGCAACTTGATCAGCGTACTCTTGCCAGCACCGTTTGGCCCTACGATGCCGATCCGATCACCGCGCATGATCTTCAGGCTCAAATTACGAATGATACTACGATCCGCGAAACGCACTGTTGCCGACTCGGCCTCAAAAATGCGCTTTCCCGACTCGCTGGCCTCGATGACCTCGAACTCTGTGTGGCCGATACGATCGCGACGTGCACGGCGCTCACGACGCATCTCGTGCAGGGCGCGTACTCTGCCTTCGTTACGGGTTCGCCGCGCCTCGACCCCTTTGCGTATCCAAAGTTCTTCGAATGCCAATTTGCGATCGAAGTCGGCATTGGCCTTCGCTTCGATTTCAAGTTGGTGATTTTTTCGGATGACGTAGTCGTCGTAGTTTCCGGGCCAGGAACTCAATTTGCCGCGATCGAGTTCGATAACGCGCGTTGCCAGACGATTGACGAACGCACGATCGTGGCTGACAAACAATAACGCGCCGCGAAATCCGAGTATCATTTCTTCGAGCCACTCGATGGCGGCGATGTCGAGGTGGTTGGTGGGTTCGTCGAGCAAAAGAATATCCGGATCAGACACTAGCGCCCGTCCGAGCAAAACCCGACGACGCCAACCGCCAGAAAGTGTCGCAACCCTGGCATCGATCGCTAACCCGAGCTTGGAGCAAACGGTCTCGACGCGGTGATTGATATCCCAACTGTCGAGGTCGGGCGGAACACCGGCTCGCACGACTTCGAACACCGAGAGGTCATCGAAAACATCGTGATCTTGTTCTAGCCAGGCGACGCGCGCCGTGGGTTTAACCCAGACGTCGCCATCATCGGCTACCCCATTACTCGCCACCAGCTTGAGCAAAGATGACTTGCCTTCGCCGTTGCGACCCACCACACAGACGCGCTCACCCTCTCCGACCAAGAGCTCGACCTGGTCGAGCAAGGGTCGCGAGCCAAACGCCAGCGAAACTCCGGATAGACGCAGCAGCACTCAGGTCGCGGACTGTTTCAGTGCAAGACCATGTCGCGTGAACCAGTCTGTAGCGCTGCGAAAGGCCTGCACGGCATCCTCGGCACGATAGGACGCACGGTAGTCAGCGTAAAAACCATGTTGGGCCTCGGGGTATACAGTAATTCTCGATTCTTTGGTCGCCACTGCCAGTGCAGTCTGCATGCGTTCGACCGTCTCCAGCGGAATGCCTCGGTCTCGGCCCGCATAAAGGCCAAGCACCGGCCCGCGCAGCCGCGCTGCAACATCCACTGGGTGTTCAGGTTGCAACGCGGTAGGCTCACCCACAAGCCGCCCGTACCAGGCAACGCCCGCTGCAACCTCAGCCGAATGCGCGGCATACAGCCAGGTGATTCGCCCGCCCCAGCAAAATCCGGTGATACCGAGCTTGCCGGTCCCGCGCTCGCCACGAGTCCATTTCACCGTAGCATCGAGGTCGCTCATCACCTGGGCGTCAGGCACTTTGGCGACAATGTCGCGCATCAATACCTGCATGTCAGTCACCACCGCTGGATTGCCTTGCCGCGCAAAGAGCTCCGGTGCGACGGCGAGCGCGCCGAGCTTTGCGAAGCGACGACAGATATCGCGGATATGCTCGTGAACACCAAAGATTTCTTGAATAACAATGACGACAGGCAAGCGTTTGCCGTCGGATGGTCGTGCAAAATACGCCGGTACTTCACCATCGCCTACCGTAATGCGCGTCTCGCCAGCTTCGAGACCCACCGTATCGGTGCTGATTGTTACCGCATTCACCGGCAGTGTCGCTGCGGCAAAACCCCCAACCAGCGCCGTGGTGGCGAATCCGCGGCGATCGATCAGAGCAAAGGGACGAAGGCTGCGCAGATCATCGTGCGTCGGCTCTGACATGGGATTTCGCTCCTGGAATTACTGCCGCATCGTCGATGAGACGAGGGGAATCATCACCTCGTTGCGCCGCATAAACCAGGGAATGAAGGGTGCGTCGTAGCGCGCAATTATCGCACTGTCGCCAGGTGCGGCGCGTAAGCCCTGTCTAGCTACACGTGCGCGTAGGTCGCGTTCATGCTCACGGAAGTTTTCTTCAGTCCAACGCCCTGAGTAACGCCAGACCGCGACCGTGCGTGACGGCACTTCACGGATGGTAACTCGAGGATCGATAGGCTTCGGCACGTTGTCGCGCGTGAACTTGCGCGGTACCACGAAACCCACTCGATACACGCCATCGACATTGGTCTGTTCGACCGGTGCGGTCATGGCGATTTTTTCGCCACTCAAATCACGTGACTGCTCGACCGGTGCGGTCATGGCAATTTCGGTACGCGTCGTGTTGGCTCCGCTGATGAAGCGGAACAAACGGCCGAAGGCGATATTGCCGGCGTTCATGAATCCGGCATCAACTTCGGTCTCAGCAATCATGTACGGCGAGTACTCGCGCAACTCATAAGCGCCGTCCTGCTCGAGCACGCGATATTCGGGGATCTCGATGGCCATGACGGGTTGGATTGCGATGAGCACCAGCAGCGTTAAAACTAATATTGCCGTAACGTGTCGCATCAAGCCACCTCGAAGAGCCCCGCCGCCCCGATACCACCGGCGACACACATCGTCGTCACCACATATCTCACGCCCAGACGTTTACCCGCGATCAGTGCGTGACCCACCAGCCGCTGTCCGCTCATGCCATACGGATGACCGATCGCGATCGCGCCACCGTCGACATTCAGGCGATTATCCGGCAGACCGAGCTTGTCACGGCAGTAGAGCACCTGTACGGCAAAGGCTTCGTTGAGCTCCCACAAGCCAATATCTTCCAGTTTGACGCCAGCACGCTGTAAAACTTTGGGAACAGCAAACACCGGGCCGATACCCATTTCGTCTGGCTCACAGCCGGCCACGGCAAAACCCCGGAAAATGCCGAGTGGCTCGGCGCCAACCCGCGCCGCTTCAGCAGCGCTCATCACTACGCAGGCGCCCGCTCCATCAGAGAATTGGCTGGCGTTACCAGCGGCTACCGAGCCACCCGGCGTCGCCGACTTGATGCGGGCGATCGCCTCGACCGTCGTACCCTCGCGTAGGCCTTCATCCTGAGTAAGCGTGACTTCGCGCGTATACAGCCTGCCACCTGCGGCCTGATCCACACCCGCCATACGCACCGTGATCGGTGCTATTTCCGTATCAAAGTATCCGGCGGCACGCGCGGCGCAAGCACGTTGCTGACTACGCGCACCATATTCATCTTGTTGTTCGCGCGAGATGCCGTAGCGTGCGGCGACAGTCTCTGCGGTCTGCAGCATGTTGTGATAAACCGACGGCTTATTTTTGAGCAGCCAGCTCTCGGTCTGCATATGTCGATTGGCCTCGCCCTGCACGCAGGAAATCGACTCCAGACCCCCTGCGACATAAACATCGCCCTCATCCGCCAACACACGCTGCGCCGCAAGCGCGATCGCTTGCAGACCCGAAGAGCAAAATCGCGCCACTGTGAGACCAGGCACGGTGACCGGCAGGCCGGCGCGCAGGGCGGCCTGGCGTGCCACATTGAGACCCGTAGCGCCCTCGGGGTTACCACAGCCCATGATCACGTCATCGATCGACGCCGGATCGATTCCCGCACGTTCGACTGCAGCCTTAATCACATGGCCACCCATAGTGGCGCCGTGGGTCATGTTGAGTGCACCCTTCCAACTTTTGGCGAGGGGCGTGCGAGCGGTGGAAACGATTACGGCCTCGCGGCCCGATGTGGCGCGGCTCATGCGGCACCTACAGTGAATGAACGAACCTCAGCGGCAAGCTTACCGATGAGCGCAGCGGGTTGCCAAAATTCCGCGTCAGCGCCCGGCAAAGCTGCGAAGGCGCGCATCCGTCGCGCCACTTCATAAAGGGTTTGTGATTCTGCGTAGTGCATCGGGCCGCCCCGCCACACCGGAAACCCGTAGCCCATCAAATAAACGATATCGATATCCGCAGCCCGCTGCGCGATTTTTTCTTCGACGATGCGCGCGCCTTCGTTGACGAGTGCGTATACGAGCCGGTCGACGATCTCACGGTCATCGAGCTTGCGTAGCGAACGACCCGCGGCTTTGCGGGCCTCGTCGATCACTCCGGCAACCACCAGCGAGGGATAGGCTGTACGATCGCCTTCCTTGTAATCGTACCAACCGGCGCCCGTCTTTTGACCAAAGCGTCCAAGCTCGCAAATCTTATCGGCGATCACCTGACGCTCGATTAGTGAACCATCGGCATACTTGCGTTTGCGAATCAACCAACCGATGTCGTTGCCAGCAAGGTCGCCCATGCGGAACGGACCCATCGCAAAACCGAATTTCTCGATAGCGCGATCCACCTGTTCGGGACTCGCACCCTCATCGACCATCTGCATGGCCTGCGCAGAATAACGATGAATCATACGATTGCCGATGAAGCCGTCGCAGACACCGGACACTACGGCAGTCTTCTTGATTTTTTTGGCTAGCATCATCGCAGTTGTCAACACATCCGGCGCAGTCTTTGCACCGCGCACCACCTCAAGCAGGCGCATGACGTTCGCTGGGCTGAAAAAGTGCAGGCCTATCACATCCTGCGGTCGTGCCGTGAAGGCGGCAATCCGATCGATATCGAGCGTCGAGGTGTTGGTTGCAAGGATCGCGCCCTGCTTAATCGTTGCATCGAGTGTCCGAAATACTTTTTCTTTAACGGACATATCCTCGAAAACCGCTTCAATGACTAGGTCGACATCGGCGATCGCCGGGTACTCGAGCACGGGCTTCAGAAAATCCATGCGGGCAGCGAGTTTCGCCGCGTCGAGCTTGCCCTTCTTGAGCTGCCCCTCATAGACCTCCCGAATCCGTGCAACGCCGCGATCGAGCGCTTCCGTGCCAACCTCGAGCAGTCTTACCGAAATACCGGCATTCAAAAAATTGATGGCAATGCCAGTGCCCATGGTGCCCGCACCAATCACCGCAACCTGGCGAATCTCTCGCGGTTTGGTGTCGGCGGGCAGACCGTCGATGCGCGACGCCGCTCGTTCGGCAAAGAAAACATGGCGCAACGCCTTGGAAACGGGACTGTTCATCAACTGCTCGAACAGCCGACGCTCCTCGAGAAGACCGGAATCAAATGATTTTTCGGCCCCGAATTGTACGGCATCGATGATGGCGAGCGGTGCCGGGTATTCTTTAAATGCGGTCTTGGCGGTGTTACGGGCGAACTGGCAGAGCGCTTGCAGATCGGGCTCGCGCACTTTCAGATCGCGGGCCCGTGGCAATAGCTTGCCTGATTTGACTGCCGCCGCTGAAGCTTCAGCGACGGTGCTTGCGGCAGCCAGCAGGTCCGCCTCGACCACCCGATCGAACAGCGGCGACTTGGCAAAGAGACCGACGGCGATCGGCTCGCCCGAGAGCATCACGTTGATCGCAGCCTCAATACCGATGAGTCGCGGCAAGCGCTGCGTGCCGCCAGCCCCCGGCAGCAAACCGAGCTTGACCTCGGGCAAACCAATCTTTGCACTGGCGAGCGCCACGCGATGGTGGCAACTCAAGGCCAGCTCTAGACCACCGCCGAGCGCCATACCCTCGATTGCGGCAACGACCGGCTTCGACATCCCCTCGAGACAAGTGTTGAGCGTCACCAACGACGGTCCACGCAGCATCTCGGCGCTGCCGAATTCACGAATGTCGGCGCCGGCGCTGAATGTGGTGTTGGATCCCATCAGCACCACGCTGTCGATCGCCGTATCCTGCTCGGCGCGCTCAAGGGCCGCTAGCAAGCCTTGGCGCAAGGTGAATCCGAGGCTGTTCACCGGTGGTGATTGAAAGGCGACCACCGCAACACGGCCGCGGCTCGAGTAGTCGACTTTGATCATGGAACAGTCACCTCATTTGTTATGTAGTCCGCCCGTAAGCACGATGCGCATCGCCGCCTCGACCGAAAGATCGGTCGGCTCGACGCGGTCATACGGCAGATAGAGTGTGTACCCACCAATCTGATAGCTCATCGGCAAATAAACTGCCACCAGCGATTGATCCGCCCCCAGTCCGGGGAGTGTGGCATTTTCCCGAGTCACAAAACCGATCACGCGGCCGGGTCCGAAGTCGACCAGCACCACGCGCTGCAACTCGCCGCCCGCCTCGCCCACGCGCATGAGCCCAGTCAAGTCGCGAAGTGCGGCAAATACCGTCTTCACCAGCGGCACACGAAGCAACAAGGCTTCGCCAAGGTCGATCAACCGACGGACGATGTAGGCGTTGACCAAAAGGCCGACGGTGATCAGCAGCAAAAAACCCGCGACCAACCCCATGCCAGGATGATAAATATCTTGGGGCAACAGTGCTTTGAGCGGACCGGACAGCAGACTCTCGGCGGTGGCACCCAGCCAGTACACGAAGTACAGGGTCAGACCGATCGGCAGGATCGTCAGCAAACCCCTCAGCAGGACGCGACCGATCGTCTTCATTGGGGGGACTTCATCTAGGGGGTTCTCCGTCCCCAAGTATACTAGCCGCCGGTCGATCGTCGGGCTTATCTACCGCAAAGAGTGTTTTTTTTCAGTCTTTGCCTGAGAGCCTCTGGGGACATCTGGATCTGACGGAGGAGGAAATGGAGCGGGCGATGGGAATCGAATCCACGTCCGTCGCTTAGGAACGGTAGCCGTAATCTTTAATGCGACTCAAAAACTCCTGTATTTTTCTGCGAAATCGCTCTGACTATCTCTGAGAAGTCACTGTGGTAAGACCCCGCTATCGACTGATTCGCTATTTATCAAGCTCGAAATAAGACTATCACAGCGCATGAATATTTCAATTGACTTTTCGCAAGAGCGATTTCGAACTTAGAATCTGTACTCAAAAAAACGATTTGTTTGATCAAAAGAGATGATTTCTTTCACGACTTTCACGATTCACAGTATGGGCACATTACAGGGCGCGCTATTACTCTATTTCCCCACTCAACACATCAGCATTCTGTTGCGGATCTTTGTCACGAGGAGTCCGACTTCAATCAAGATATGCAAGATATTTGACATCGCCGAGTTAGTCATTACAGGGTAGCGTTGTCGGTACGTTGTTTGCTGCTGTTTGCCCAAGGTAAAAGGGGGAAGCTTGGAGAAGACAACGAAAAGTAAGTGCCATGTCGAGTGAGGAATCCCATGTCCCGCGAACCCGTCTCGTCTCCCCCTCCATCTAGTCAGCCGTCGAGTCGACCGTTAACCCGCGTTTTAGATCTTGTCGAGCGGGTGGGTAATCGCTTGCCTGATCCAGCGGTTTTGTTTTTGTTGCTGATGGTCGTCGCTTGGGTTGTCAGCGCTCTTTTATCTACCATGGCGTTCAATGAAATTGATCCTAGGAGCGGAAAACCTCTCGAGATCCGTAATCTCCTTGCTGGGGAATCCCTCACTGCTTTCATGGCGACGATGGTATCGACGTTCGCGAGCTTTCCGCCTCTTGGGGTCGTGCTCGTCGCCATGCTCGGACTCGGGGTTGCTGAGTACACGGGCTTCATCAATGCAATGCTGCGTGCCGTCATGGCGGTCACTCCTCGTCAGTTGCTGACCCCTGCGCTCATCGCAGTTGGCATCCTCAGTCACATTGCCGTCGATGCGGGATACGTCTTGGTCATTCCGCTCGGCGCTGTGATTTTCTATGCCGCGGGTCGCCATCCGCTCGCCGGGATCGCCGCAGCGTTCGCGGGTGTATCCGGCGGATTCAGTGCAACCATGGGAGTGCCGTCCAGCCTCGACCCGTTACTCGCAGGCTTGACGCAGACCGCAGCTCACTTGGTCGATCCGACAGTCATCGTCAATCCACTTAATAACTTCTACTTCACAACAGCTTCCTCACTGATCATCATCGTGCTGGGTTGGTTACTGACAGATCTTGTCATTGAGCCTCGTTTACGTGCCACGACCGTAGATGGCGATCCGACTACTTTACCCGCCCAAAAACCGTTGCAAGATACGGAACGTCGAGGCTTACGCCATGCCTTAATCGTCGCCGTGATCGCTGGTGTTGTATTTGCGCTGACGTTGCTACCGACTAACTCCCCTTGGGCAGCGGCACCTAACGCCGAGGGCGAGCGACTGTTACTCGTTTCTGGCTCACCGCTCATGCAATCGATTGTCCCCATCATCTTCATTGGCTTCCTGCTTCCCGGCATCGTATATGGCATCACCGCGGGCAGTATCAAAACCCATCGTGACGTTATCGCTGGAATGACCAAAGCGATGTCTGGCATGGGTTACTACATCGTGATGGCATTTTTTTGTGCCCAGTTCATTTATGTATTTGGTCAATCGAATCTTGGCGCGCTTCTGGCGATCAAGGGCGCTAATGCATTGCGCGAAGCAGCTCTGCCTCTAGGCGTTACGCTTGCCGGTATTGTCTTACTGACTAGTCTCGTCAACTTATTGGTGGGCTCTGCGTCGGCAAAATGGGCACTCATCGGATCAATCATGGTTCCGATGTTGATGCAGCTAGGTGTATCGCCTGATCTCACACAAGCGGCTTACCGCGTCGGGGACAGCTCAACGAATATCATCACACCGCTACTTCCTTACTTCCCGTTGATTGTCGTTTTTTGCCGGCGCTATGTACAGCGCGCAGGAATCGGAACGCTGGTCGCATTGATGCTCCCTTACTCGGTCGCTTTCATTGTTTGCTGGACGGCATTTTTACTCGTCTTTTGGGGACTCGAGTTGCCGCTCGGCGTCGGCTCAAACTATGAGTACACACCCGCGAGTGTTCACTCACCGGAGTAAGATTGATACAGGGCGATTGATCGACCCGCTAGGCAACCAACGAGTGCTGAGTATTTAGTCTTTAAAAAAAGGCTCGACGACGCCTTTGCGGGTGATCGTCAGTGGTTTCCCGCGCCGGTCGACCGTATTGCCAATCGTCGTTCGGATCCAACCTTGAGAAATGCAGTATTCCTCGACGTTGTGATACTCGGAGCCGTTCAGCCGGATTCCGACGTTACGCGCGAGGAGCGCCTCGTCATAGTAACGACTGCTTCGATCAACGCTCAGTCGATCCGGAAAATTTGGTGTCAATGTCGCTTCATTCATAACCGTAATGATAGCTCAGCGTCATCCATTAACACCACCCAAGACCCGTCACTCGAAAACTTCAGATCCGTCCAAAACGTCACTACTTTCGGATTTTTTGGTGACTTTGAGAACGGTGCGCCGACACTGAAGGTCCGCTTGGCACGACTGTCCTTGCCGAGCGCTGACTTTCGGATGTCCAAAAACTTTTGCACATCGGCGGGGGTGATTCGAAGCACATAGGTCAGTTCTGAAGAAGACCCACGCATGGAGCCTAAGGAGCGCTCCATCGTGGTTCATTCAATCAACTCGAGTGTGAGCTTATCGTTGGGTATGGGACCGTCGAATCGGGCGATTGAAAAGCCGAGCGTAATTCGCGCGATATTACCCTCGAACCCCGGAGACACTGAAACCCGAACCCTGATCTCGGTTGGATCAACCTGCTCCAGCCCGCCACTGCCCATCGCGGCAAGCCGAATCATGCTGGTGATCGGGACCGATGCACAGCTCGAAACGAAGGCGAGCATCAACAAAACGACGAGACATCGGACGTGCTTTATCAAGGTTAGTCAAAGTAAATCGTGATCAGTAAATGCGGTGGGTGCCATAACCCACCCATGGTCGTATGCGTGATATCGGGAATCTGTGCATTGGGGTTCCCGATACTCATTGAGTAAGCGCTCGTTCAACCTCTTGCGGAGATACTCTCCAGCCCCGTGACCGGTAAGGCGTCGAGAACTCGAAAACTTTAACTTTCATAGGGCAGACCCTGAACCAGATGTGTCGATGATGGAGCGGGCGATGGGAATCGAACCCACGTTAGTAGCTTGGGAACGGCAGCCGCAATCTCTGATGTGACTCAAACACCCCTATAATCACTCTATAAACGCATCTGCGCGTCTCTGAGAGGTCGCTGTGGTAAGACTCCACTATCGACTGATTCGCAATTCCTTCATGTTGAAATGGGGCTATCACAGAGCAGGGTGATGTAGGCAAGAGCGAAGCATGGGCTATTTTTTTGTCACGACAAACCATGCTGATGCGAACTTTTTGGATTCCTGACAGTGAATCACGTTGAAGTATTCCGCGAGCAAAACGGACCACCAAACCACGGGGCGTTGAATTAAGTGAGCATTCCGACCATCCGAGAGAAACTTTTCTGCCGGGGAACAGTGGACAGTAAAGAACCCGTCTTTGATGGTAAGCGCACGTAACTCAGCGAGGACGCACGGCAGAAACTCCGGCTCGCAGTGCTCTAACACGTCGATACAACAAACTAGCTCAGCGCTCTGAGGAGCGCCATATTTGGGGAACGCTGGATCGTACGGAAAGTATTCGATGCCAG
>VGTW01000020.1 GCA_016874555.1 Gammaproteobacteria bacterium
TTTTTTCAGGCCAGCATCCTTATCGCAAGCGGGCCGGGGTAGTCGGCGAATCGATCGCTTACTGGATTCGCAAAAAATATCCGAGTTTTCGGCCACGCCGTATTCTCGATTTAGGGACAACCAGTGGTAAGAACCTACTGCCCTACTGCACGGCGTTTCCGCAGGCCGATATCTATGGTATCGATGTTGCTGCGCCGGTGCTTCGTTATGGACACGCGCTTGCCGAGTACGAGGGACTTGCAGTCCATTTCAGTCAACAACATGCTGAGCACACCGACTTCCCAGACGGATACTTTGATCTGGTCGTCTCAAGCTTCTTTTTCCACGAGGTTGCACTTAAGGCAACGCGCAAGATACTGAGTGAATGTAAGCGACTGCTGGCGTCGCGTGGTTTGATGGTACATATGGAGCTACCGGATGAGGCTTCGGTGCCGCCCTACGAAAACTTCTTCTGGAACTGGGACACGCGTAACAACAACGAACCTTGGTATACGGCATTTCGTGCCGAGGATCCGGTGGCTTTGTGCATCACAGCGGGTTTCGACGCCTCGCGCAGCTTCAAGCTGCTTATTCCGGATATCGCGAGCTTTGGCGAAGCGCGTCATGAGCAATTCATGAGGGGTGAGTTGCCATCGCCTGCGCATGGCGTAGGTGGTTGGTTCGTCTTCGGTGCCGAGCGCGACTAAGCAGAGCTACGCATCGTTCCGGTTCAATCGAATAGCGCGAGAATCTTGTATCCCGAGAATAGCAGTACTGCAGTGATGCCGGTTAGCAGGAATACCAGCACTTCTTTGGTTGATTCCTTCATACAAAGCCCCGCCGACGATCAGCGCATTGAGCGTAGCGTAGTGCGCGCCATCTCGAGATGGGCATCGTCGAGCTTCCTGTTCTTGGCGACCTCGACCACGGACTCGAGCACCAGAGCTGCCATCTCGGAGTTGTTGCGCGAGTGCGCAAGCTCGGTGCGTAAATCTTTAATGAGCTTATCGCGTGCGTCGAGTTCGCGAATGAGCGGATCCCAATGCGGTTCGCGGTGACGCTCGAGCAATTTCTCGATAACATCGTCGTGGCTACGAAGATATTCCGCATTAAAATTACGCAAGCCGAAATTGCGTAGGCTGGGGATCTCGGCGAGCGTTTTCTCGGTGACCCGCTCGAAGCCCATGCTCCATTCGGAGTACTGCCGCTCGGTGATCTCCTCTTGCTTAAATACATTAATGCTGTTGTGGCGCGGGTCGGTGGCGATTTTGGCCATTAGTGCCTCGACCACCGCCCGCTCACCTTCCAGGGTTTGCAGGAACGTGCCGTTGCCGTAGAGCAACATCCCGGTAATGCCCTTACCGGTGTTGTTCTGGTGGCACTGCGTTAGCAGTGCAAGAAGCTCGTCCGCGGAGAGGGAGTGCGCTTCCTGACTGAGGTAGGTGAGGCGAATCATGCGTCAGCATCCTTTTCTTATCACCATTGACGGTACTTCATCAACGCACGCGGGGGAAGTGTCTGACTCGTCCTTGTGTATGTTGGCGAGCATGCGGGTGTCGAACGGGGTACCCTCTCCGCGGAGCAGGATCATCAACGCAATTATACCGCGGATCATCGTCAATTGCCGCCGGCACGCAGGTTTCTAGATATTTTAGTCTGTCGACCTAAAGTATCTGTCGCAGCGGCAGCCTGAGTCGACGGACGCCGGTTACGACGGTCGCTGACGGTATGACTCCCGTCGTCGAACTGGAGAGGTCGCAGGACATGATGTCTTGCCTAATCAGCTAAAGCCTGGATATCCAGGTCCGTAAATTCAGCTAGTCCTGAGTCACGTGGACCGGGTCGTGATCGGGGCCATTCTCCCTGCCGCGGGGGTTACGGCAGAAACACCATGTCGAAAGCGAGGTCGACACTGATCCTAATCATCCTCGCCAAAGTGGTGTTTACGACCTTGCTACCAATGGTGGTGGCGAGCACCATGCGTTCCAATTCACGGGCAACACCGTTACTCGCAATGACCAAAAAGGACTCTGACTCCATATGGCTTTTAAACCTGCATCGGACGCGCCGTTGCTGGTGGGCGATATCGGCGGTACCAATGCCCGATTCGCGCTGTATGACCACGCTGGGGTTGCTGCAGGCGGCGGCAAGCTCTTGGTTCGCGATACGCTTGCGGCCAGCGATCACGGCTACTTTGCCGATGTGGTGCAGGCCTTTTTGTCCGCTAATGCGGTACTCCCCGATACTTTGAGTGGTGCAAGCCTCGCCGTCGTCTGTCCGCTCGGGGCGGGAGAGGTACGCTTCACCAACTCGCCTTGGCGCTTCCTACGTAATTAGCTGCAGCAGTCTCTGCGGCTGCCGTGGCTGGTGCTGGTCAATGATTTCGAAGCACTGGCGCTTAGTGTGCCGCGCATGACTCTCGGGCAGTTGAATATCCTGCGAGTCGGTGGGGTATCATCCGACGCGCCCAAGGTTGTGATCGGACCAGGAACCGGGCTGGGAGTGGCCGGAATCGTTCCGCTGCAGCTCGACGGCGAAACGCGCTGGCGTGCGGTGCCAAGCGAGGCCGGCCATATTACATTCGCGCCGCTTGATGATTTTGAATTCGATTTGCTGCGGCATTTGCGCGGTAAACATTCACGGATTTCGGTCGAACGCGTGGTCTGTGGCGAGGGCCTCGAGGCCTTACATGCTTTCCTGCTGTCGTGCTCCGGAGCGATGGCCCTACGGCCAGCGAACGCAGCGGAAATTACGCGCGATGCGTTGGCGGACGAATCGGTAGCACGCGAGACCGTGATGCGCTTCCTCGCCATCCTTGGCAGTTTTGCCGGCGATTGTGCTTTGCTCTATGCCGCGAGGGGTAGTGTTTATTTTGGTGGCAGGATCCTGCCGCGGATCTGGCCGCTGGTCTCCGACAGCCTATTGATCGAGCGTTTTGATGCCAAGGGACGCATGGCCTCTTGGGTCTCGCGTATTCCACTGCGCCTGATTACCGATGACACCGCAGCGCTCTGCGGTGCAGCCATCGCGGCTCACGAAAGTCACCTCAAAGGTTGAATCTGCGCCGGCGATAGGCTCAAATTCAGTAATGACAAGGAAGTCCCGCTTAGAGAAATTTTTGGATGTGGTCGAACGGGGGGGTAATGCCTTGCCCCACCCGGCGACGCTGTTCGCCCTGCTCGCGCTGCTGGTCATGCTGGCGTCTTGGGTCGCGTCTTTGGCCGAGCTTGCGGTGCAGCACCCGACCACTGGCGCGACCGTCAACGTGGTCAACCTGCTGAGTCTTGAGGGTCTGCATCGTATCCTCGGTAGCCTCGTCACTAATTTTACGAGTTTCGCACCGCTCGGCACCGTGCTCGTGGCTTTGATCGGCATCGGCGTGGCCGAGCACTCGGGGCTCATCGGTGCTGCACTGCGCAATCTGGTGTTGGCCTCACCGCGCAAATTGCTGACGCCGATCGTGGTGTTTGCGGGTGTCATGTCGAACATGGCGAGCGAGATTGGTTATGTACTTCTGATCCCGCTTGCCGGGCTGATTTTCAAGTCGGTAGGCCGTCACCCCATCGTAGGCATGGCTGCGGCATTCGCCGGCGTTTCAGGCGGTTATTCAGCAAATTTGTTGATCGGCACCATCGACCCGCTTCTCTCTGGCTTGTCGCAAGAAGCGGCGCGGCTCGTCGATTCGAAGTACACCGTCAGTCCGCTCGCCAACTGGTATTTCATGGCTGCCTCCACGCCCATCATTACTTTGCTGGGTTGGTTCGTAGCCGAGCGGTTCACCGCACCGCGTTTCCCGGACGATCGGCCGCTGGCGACTGCAAGCGTAAGCGGTTGTGATGACGAACGGGCGGGTCTCACGCCGTCGGGCATCACGCAGGACGATACGGCGTTGGCAAATAGTTTCTCTGCTGAGGAGCGCCGCGGCCTGCGCTACGCCGGAATCGCGACCTTATTGCTGGTGGTTGCGTTGGTGTGGGCCATGCTGCCGCCCGGCGTGCTACCGGGCGCTGGCTTTTTACGTAATCCCAAGGATGGCGATCTGCTCAATTCGCCACTGCTCTCGGGTGTGGTGGCGATCATTTTTTTGTTTGGTGTGGTGAGCGGTATCGCCTATGGGATCGGCGCGCGCACGATTCGTAACGACAACGATGTCATCAAGGGCATGGGCGCGAGCATGTCGACGCTAGGCGGATACCTGGTATTGGTCTTCTTCGCAGCGCAGTTCGTCGCCTTCTTCAACTGGACGCAGCTCGGACTCATCTTCGCCGTCAATGGTGCCGAGGGCTTGAAGTCGCTGGGGTTGTCGGCGGTACCGCTGTTCGCTTTGTTTATTTTGCTGACCGCTAGCATCAATCTGATCATGGGATCGGCTTCGGCTAAGTGGGCGCTGATGGCACCGGTATTCGTACCGATGTTCATGCTGCTCGGTTATTCTCCTGAACTAACGCAAACGGCTTACCGCGTGGGCGACAGCGTCACCAACATCATCTCGCCGATGATGAGCTACTTCGCACTGATCATCGCCTTTTTTCAAAAATATGAGCCACGGACGGGGCTAGGCACCATCGTAGCCGTGATGCTGCCGTATTCTGTAACCTTTCTGATCGGTTGGGTGACGCTGTTCGGGGTATGGCTCGCGATCGGCTTACCGATCGGACCGGATTCGCCTCTCGAGTATCCCGCACGACCCTAGTGTCGACGTTCGCGGGGCACCGAGCGCGGACCGAGCAGGTTGCTCAGACCCTGCCGCAGCGATGACACCTCGGCAAGACGCTCGTACATCTCGCGGGCATCGCTGATTCTTTGGGTGAGTTCTTTAGGCAGATTGTCACGGCGTTCGAGGTTTTCAATCGCCAAACGCAATTCGGTCAGCGCGACGACCTGCGTCACGCCGGACTCGTCCGGCGCGCGCAGTTCATCGAGTGCCGCAAGTATGAGCGGCTCGAGTGACTCGAGCTGCCAGGACACATCGCTCGCCATGAGAAAACCCCCCGCCCTTCAGACTGAACCTCGAATACCGGGAGTGCAAGGATTTTCGTTATTTTGGCGCCTTAGGTGTAAACCCTGATTTACGCTTTTTCGCTCATTCGCTCAGGACCACTCGGGTGAGCGTCGTGCGTTTCACGGCCTCTGGCATGAACAGCAGGTCATCCCATTCTTTACGCGCATACATTCGCGTCTGATCCGAATAATGTGGTGACGCGGGATTGGTCGACTGCGAATAGGTCAGCAGACCCTCGCTACGCGGCCCTCGGTCGGTGAACTCGACGGCCATCACGAAACTGGCGCCGTGACGAATGCTGGTCCATCCGAGGCCCGGCTGCAGATCTGCAGGCTGTATATTGTTGAAGATGCCATCGCCACCCGGCCCGCCGTGGATCGGGATACGCTCACTGCCGCGGGTCTCGACCTGCACATCGCCGAGCCGTGCATCCGCAGGAATCTGCAACTCGGCGAGTTTGACGACCGTCTTGCCAAGGGCGTCACGCACGGCGGGGTTGCCACGATCGAGGCGTTTCGGCCACTCGAGCGGCTTTGCCGGATCGAAACCCGGTTCGAACTGCAGTCCGCCTGCCTCCACGAATAGATGAAACACGTGCGCTGCACGGCTGTCGAGATCAACCCGCAGATCCCAGCGCTTTAGCGCGTCGCACAGCGGACCAGGCGTGACCTCGATGCAGCTCTGCACCACATCATCGCGCGCGATTTCCGCGCCGAGATGACGATTGTTGAATAGCGAGGCTTTGAGTGACTCGACATCGAAGCCGCGTCCGTCGAGTCCGTCACGTCCTTGGAGACGGCGATCGACGATATCGAGGCCGAGCAGTGTGCGCAGCGTACGCGGCGTCCGCTCATCACCGTACGCCGGTGAGTAACCCTCGAGCGGCTGGCTGGGATTGGTGAGCCAGTGGCTATCGTTGCTTTGGGTGACGTAATCATCGCGAAAAATCTGCGGGGCGGCAGCGGGCCCAAAAATACCGGGGGCCGAGGCGTCGGCATCGCTCTGCCAGGCGCAGTCGCTGCGCGAGCCGTCGAGTACCGGAATTCGCAGAATCGTCCATTGTTGGCGTGCAAGTGGCGAGCTGGCGCAGCGCTCGGCGTGAGCGGTCGTGACCTTGGGGATCATTCCCATATCGCCAAAGAATGCACGACCGTGGGCATCAGCGGCGGTGGTGTTGAACTGGGTCGCCTGATAGCGACCGAGAACGGTACGCAGATCATCGACGCTACGCGCCTGCCAGATGGCGAGGTACTGATCGACGATGCGCAGGCCTTGCGGCGGTACAGCAAGCGCATACGCTTTCGCAGTGGTCCACGGAAAATTTTCGGTCGTGAGCACCGGTCCGTACTGCGTGGCATACATCACGCGCTCGATTTCTTTCCCCGCAGAGTCTTTCATGCCGTTCTCCACCTTGACCATAATCTTTGTCGGAATGCGGAGCATGGCTATCGACTTGCCATCGACGAGGTATCGCGTCGAATCCGTGGGATCGAGGGTCAGCTCGAAGTAACCGAAGCGTCGTGCCGTCGAAACCGTGTGTGTCCAGGCGATATGCGCGGTGTGACCAATGCCGACGAGCGGCGTGTTCATGAGGCCCGCGCCCACCACATTGAGTTTGCCCGGGATCAGCAAATGCATGCGATAGAAGCGATTGATGCCATCCCAAGGGTAGTGCGGATTGGCGAGCAGCGCGCCGCGACCCGACTTGGTGGCCTGTTTGCCGAGACCGTAAGCGTTCGAGCCGAGCATCTCTGGATCAGGCAGCGGATCATCCCGCGTGAGCGCGACCGTTTGCGTCAGGTTTCGCGCAGCTGTTAGCGGAGCCGGCGGTTGCGCACCGACGATACCCGCCATCTGGAAGGGCACCTGTCCTGCGTAGAGGTTGCGCCAGTAATCGAGCTCGCTCACGGGCTGTACCCAGTTCGCGCCGCGGCAGCGCGCATCCGGCAGTTTGTCTACACCGGTATCGCGAAGGTAGCGATTCACGCCAGCCACAAAACCACCGAGTAACGCACGCGCGTCTTTCGAGGGTGTACTCGGCGAGTCGGCAGGACCGGCAAGCAAGGCTTCGACTCGGCCGGTGTAGCCGACCAACCGATGGTAGGCATCGCTCACCACATTGACGCCTTTTTCGCCGGCGCCAAAATATTTGGCACGCTCGCCGCGGATCGTCAGCATCCGCTCCATCAACTCGCAAAGATTGTCTTCGGCGCTGGCGTAGCCGATGCCATAGCCGAGCCCGGCGTAGTCGCTGGCCGTGATGTGCGGCACACCGTGAGCGGTACGACGGATCTCGGTCTGCAAACCGGTCGCCGCAACCGCCGTACCGAGACCAAGTTGCATTAAAGCGCTACCGATGACGACACAGGCGAAGGCTTTGACAGCACTATTCATATTCGATATCCCGAATTGATTTCAAAGATTCCAGGCGATGAGCGCAGCGATCGCCAACGGCGTTGCCGCGATGACTCGTACCGCAATGAACGAGAACAGCGGACGGATTGGGAAAACATGGGTGGTCTCGGTCGCAGCCCATTTATGGACAAAGACGTCCTTGCCGACCACCGCAGTGACGCTGCGGATGAAATCCCGGCGACTGCGGTAGCGGATCATCGCCACTACTTGCCAATACTCGATATTCGCGGGCTCGATGAACGAGCCGCTGCGTCTGGCGACGAACACGGGCACGTTGCCGTAGCGCAGTAACCAGGGAAAGAAGGCGCGAGCGTAGCGTCGATCGGCGGCGACCACGCTGTCGTCGAAGTTCATGCCGGGCGGATAAGCCGCCTGGTCACGATAGTGGATGAGGTTGAGCATTAGGAACTCGCGACCGTCGTCCTGCGCCAGCAGTCTCTCGAGCGAGGCATAGAGGTCGGGATCATCATGGTCGAGCCTTTGTCGACGCATGAGATCGAGGAACGTCTGCACCTCGGTTGTCGATACGGGTCGCGTCCGACCTCCATACCAAAACAAGAAGATTACATAGAGACCGACCAGCAACAGCGGCCCCAGCGCACCGATTTCTTCCGTCATGAGCGAGTCACCATGATGAACTCGTGAATTTTTTGAGCAAGTTCCGCACCCTTGTCTTCCTGCAAAAAGTGCCCAGCGCCGCGAATAAGGGTGTGGGGTTGGTCGACGGCACCGGGTACGCGTTTTTGAAACATCCTCTCGCCACCACGGGTGATCGGATCGCGGGTGCTGAACAGGGTCAGAAAAGGCTTTTGCCAGCTTTCGAGGACGCGCCAAGCTTCTTCGTTGGCGATACGCTCGGGATCGTCCGGCGTCGTCGGTACGAAGCGCGGAAAGAGCCTCGCCGCGAGACGGTGACGCCGCGTCGGGAACGGTGCGTCGTAGGCGGCAATCTCGGCAGGGGTAAGTCCTTTGGCGCAACCGCTCGCGACAATTCGGCCAATCGGAAACCACGGGCTCCAGCGCGCAAAGGCGCGCCAGATCTTGAACGCTGTTGGCACGCTGCGGCCGTGACCCGTAGGCAGCCCGCCGTTGCCCAGCACCGCACGCGCGAAGCGCTCTGGAGCGTGCGTCAGCATGCGCAAACCGATGAGGGAACCCCAGTCTTGGCAAAAGAGCGTGATGTCACGCAGGTCTATCGCCGTGAGCCAGGCATTCATCCACAAAACATGATTGCGGTAGGAGTAGTCGGTAGCATGCGATGGTTTATCCGAGCGCCCGAAACCGACGAGATCAGGGGCGATGACCCGGTGGCCGGCGGCCACCAGCGGCGGAATCATCTTGCGGTACAGGTAAGACCAAGTGGGCTCGCCATGCATGAGCAGCACGGGCGGAGCATCGCGTGGACCTTCATCGATACAGGCGATGCGCAATCCGCCGATCTGCAGATAGTGCGGCGCATACGGAAAATCTTCGATCGCGGCAAAGCGCGACTCGGGCGTGCGCAGCACGCGATCGGCGTGGATGATCGGCAGCGTCATGAAATGAATGGCTCAATCAAAGAAATACATCACCACCGTTGGGGCTGATGCACTGACCTTGGTAGTGCCGACCGGCATCACTCGCCAGGAAAACGTAGCTCGGTGCGATATCTGCGACTTCGGCGATACGACCAAGCGGGATGGCCTGGCGTATTTCTTCGAGTAGTGCGACAGGCACGTCGGCGAGAATGGGCGTGTGGGTGGCTCCGGGTGCGACGCAATTGATGGTGATATCACGCGCACCGATCTCGAGGGCGACGGCACGGGTGAACGAGAGAATGCCACCCTTGGCTGCCGTGTAGGCAGAAAATCCGGGTGCTCCTTTATAGGCAAGTTGTGAAGCCGTATTGATGATTCGTCCGAAGCCTTGCGAGTACATGTGTGGCAGCACGGCGCGGGTGACGAGAAAAGTTCCGCGTAGGTGTACCGCGATCACGCGGTCCCAAAGATCAATCGGCATCTCGTGGGCGGTCCCAGCGATAGCGATCCCGGCGTTGTTGACAAGGATGTCGACCTTACCAAAGGCAGCAAGCGCCGCAGCCACCATCAATTCGACATCATTGGCCTCGCTGATGTCGGCGCACGTGACCAGCGCGCGTCGCCCTAGCCGACGCACCTCTGCCGCGACCTGCTCGGCAGCGTCGCGCTCTGCAGCGCTCGGGTGATTGATGATGATATCTGCACCCGCGGCCGCCATGGCGAGTGCGACGCCGCGCCCGATGCCGGAGGAACTTCCCGTGATGAGTGCGACGCGATTGCGCAAGGTCATGCGGCGAGGGTAATCGAATGTCTGGGTCTGCGTCGCCTCTGCAAGTGCCTTGGCATTTCTGTCACTGCCTCGTGCTCAGCATGGCGAGACCCGTGGTTAGTTCGAGCTGTTCTAGCGGGACACGATACGCGGCGAGATCATTTGTCGCCGGGTCCGCGTTGGGGTACACGAAGGCCGCCGCTTCCCGACGCACAGGATCGAACACCACTTTGAAAAACGCTTGTGGAACACGCACCGGACTGCGACCGATCACGCTATCTTGCATGCCGAATACGGGTCCGGTGATGATGACGAGATCGTTGCGCTCCAGAACCCAATTGCGGATGTTCTCCTCGAGACGCGCCCAGGCGCCACGATTGAGGGCGGGATTCTGCGGGGCGATATTCGAGAGATAGAAACTCTCGACCATCGCTTGATTGCTCCAGGTGAGATTACCGGCTGGCGCCATATGCCCGCGGTCATAGCCTGAGCCAGCGTAATCTTCGAGCTCTGCTCGTCTGCCGGGAAGCAGATCCGGGTCAGCACGAAAGTTGTCGGTACGTTCGACGCCACCATTCAGCGAGCCGAGCCCGATGCGTTCGATCACCCACAGCGGCGTTCGTGAGTGTGGGTCGTGTCCGATCGCGAAGCCCGTGCGACAAAGAAAATCGGTTCTCAGCGAGGGTGTGCCGAAATCGAGATAGGGTGGGCAGCGCTGGTTGCCGCCGAACTGTGCAGGTCGCACCTTGAGAATGAGCGCCGTGAAGCCTGCATTTGGGGTCGGCGCCGACGGCGATGACGGGGGGGTGGTGTTGCCCGGATTAGGCCTGGTGCCGCTGCTGCTAATGATCGAAACGGATGTGGGCGCCGACCCATCACCGGAGCAGGCCGCAAGCAGGGCGGCGAGCATGGCGACAATCCACTGTCTTTGCAGAGATTTGATCTGCATCACCCGAAATAGCCCCGACAAGGTTTTGGTTTCGGGCGAGATTAAGTCATTTATCCCCTCGAAGGGGAGTGCACCGAGTCTGGATGCAGAATCGCTCAGCGCCGGCAAGTCGCTGGGGCAGGCACGCCACCGGCCCGTGCTGCGGCCACTTCCTTGCGCGCTGTTTCGAGATCGCTGCGAAACTCCGGTTCGGCTTGCAATCGTGCGAACACGGCGGCCGCGAGCACCCGACCCTGCTCGACGTCGCTCGGCCAGTGCACATTGCAGACTTGACGGCTGTCACCGAAGTCAATGCCGCGGCGGATCACGGCGTTGGTTCGATCCGGGGCGACACTGGCGAGAATCAGACCCCAGCCGAAACCGTAGGCACTATGACCCGAGGGATATGACCCATCATTTCGCAGGGTGTCGATTTCATTGGGTGTGCAGGGTGGCTTGCCGTTGACCATAAACGGTCGTGGTCGCAGGTACTTTTGTTTGACCGGACGAGTTGAGAGTCCGAAATCGGCGAGCGACCGTCGCAGTAGACGGTAAAGGCCAGGCGTCGTCGCCTCAGAGATCTCGATACCGAGTGCGCAAGAGAACGAGGTGGTGACCCCAAGAAAAACCGTGGCGGCATCGATTTTTGCCTGCTCCTGGCTCGCCGAATTTGCAGTTGCGAGGATGCGCTCGTTGCCTTCACGGTCACGCGCGGCGGCAGCAGAGTCTGCGGCGGGTGGCGGCGGCAGCAGATCGATACCGGAAGGCATAGCCGCTGGCTGAAGGTAGCCGGGAAGCAGGCCGGCTTTGATCAAGCGTTCACGTAGCGCGTCCGCTGTTGGATCACCAGACTGGACGAGTGAGATACCGAAAGAAAATACCAGCAGGATAAAGAAATATCGCTTCATATCGAATCTCTCACACGCGGGTTTACGTGATGGCGACTGCGCCCAGCGGAGTCGCCAGGCAGAATCACCGGGCAGGATGATACGCGGCAAGCGCTGAGACTCGTACCGCGACACCGTTCAGGGCGGCGTTGCCGCTCAGCGCATCGATGAAGGTTTCATCGGTGAGATCGTTGACGCTGACACCCGCATGCTGCATGGCAATCCGCAGTTGCAAGCCTGGCCGATGATGGCCCCAACCATGCGGAATGCTGACAACGCCTGGCATCACCTCTTCGGTGACCTCGACCGGGATCTCGACCTTGCCGGTACGCGAGTTGACCGTCGCCAAATCACCGTTGCGCAACTGGCGACGCTCCGCGTCGCCCGGGTGCATGAGTAAGGTGCAGCGCTGCGGCCCTTTGACGAACCGCTTGGCGTTGTGCAACCACGAGTTATTAGTGCGCGGATCGCGGCGACCAATGAGCACGAGGTCGGCTGTGCTCTCTGCGGCGCTGGCCTTAAAGTGGTTACGAAGTCGGTCGAGATCGGCGACGAGGGGAGCTGGCACCAGGTTGATTCTTTGCTGTGGTGTTTGCAGTCGAGCAGGCAAACAAGGCTCGAGGGGTCCTAGGTCGATACCATGCTGGCTATCGATCACACGACCTAGCGTCAGCCTGCGCGAAAACGGATTCCACCCGGCACCGCGGCCACCCAAGCGTATGCCGAGCGCGACACTGCGCCGTGGGGTGAGCCAGTGATCCAGCCACCCCTTGAAAAGTCTGGGTTTGCGGCTCGGATCATACTTGGCGAGGCTCGAGACCAAGCAGTCAAAGATTTGCCAATCGTGCAGGGTGCCCTCAGCTTTCTCGAACAGCGGCGTCGAGTAACGCACAGTGTTGCGGATTGCCAGCACGTGAAAGATCAAATCGAAATGATCGCGCTCTAGTGCGTAAGTGGGCGGCAGGATCAGGTGGGCGTGTCGCGTAGTCTCGTTGATATAGAAATCCACCGACACCATGAATTCGAGACCGGGCAGAGCCTCCTCGAGGCGTCGGCCGTTGGGCGTCGAGAGCACCGGATTTCCGGCTGCCGTGACCAACGCGCGAATTTTTCCCTGGCCGGGGGTGAGGATTTCTTCGGCGAGCGCCGAAACCGGAAACTCGCCACCGAATTCCGGCAGGCCGCGCACGCGCGTACGACGCTTATTGAAGGAGCCGCGCTGACCAAACCCGGCGGCCAAACCGAGAATATCGAACGCGGGACGCGTGAACATGGCGCCACCCGGTTGGTCGAGATTGCCGGTGACAATATTCAGCAACTGGATCAACCACTGACATAACGCCCCGAACTGCTGCGTGGAAACGCCCATGCGGCCATAGCACACCGCGGTCTCGGCATGCGCGAAGTCGCGCGCGAGTTCGCGCATTTTATGAGGGTCGATGCCGGTCGCTGCCGCAACACTCTCGGGCGGATGCAGACGACAAAACTCGCGCACCTCATCGAGTCCATCGAGTCGATCGGCGAGTGCACCGGGTGCCACGAGATCTTCTACGAAAATCACCTGCAGCATCGCCAGTAGCAGCAGTGCGTCAGAGCCAGGCCTTACGAACAGATGCGTGTCGGCGAGCTCGGCGGTCTCGGTACGTCGCGGATCGATCACGACGATGCGGCCACCGCGGGCTCGCAAATCTTTGAGGCGTCGAGTGATGTCGGGGGCACTCATCAGACTGCCGTTCGAAACCACCGGGTTGCCCCCGATCACGAGTAAGAAGCGGGTGCGATCGAGATCCGGGATCGGGATCATCAACTGGTGGCCATAGAGGAAATAGGCCACGAAATGGTGCGGGAGCTGATCAACCGAGGTCGCGGAGTAGCGGTTGCGGCTATGCAGAGCACGCAAGAATTTCGCGCCTCCGAGCAAACCCGCGTAGCTGTGTACCTGCGGATTACCGACATAGCTTGCGACGGCGTCGCGCCCGTGTCGCTGCTGGATGTCGACGAGACGCTTGGCCACTTCGTCGAAAGCCTCGCTCCAGGAAATTTCTTCCCAACCGTTCGCCGTACGACGTACGGGCTTGCGCAGTCGATCGGCATCTTCGTGCACATCTTTAAGGGCGAGGGCCTTGGGGCAGATATGTCCACGGCTGAAGACATCACGCTCATCACCGCGAATGGATAGGATTTCTTTCCCGCGAACGCGGATCTCAACGCCGCACATTGCCTCGCACAGATGGCAGGTGCGGTAGTGGATACGTTCGTCGGTGCTGATCGCAGCGCTCATGGCAGCGTGTTCTTGACGATTTTCCCGCTTTTGACGATGACGCGTAGGTTGCGCTCCGGATCCTCGAGGAGTCGTAGATTCTCCAGGGGATTACCATCTACGACCAGCAAGTCCGCCCAGGCGCCCTGCTCAAGCGCTCCCAAGGCCGCACCGCCGTAGGGGTTTCGTGGGCCGCTCAGGGCTAAGAGATCGGCGTTGATCGATGTGGCTTGCTGGAGGATTTCGAGTGGCGTGAACCATTGCAGGCGTGCACCAAACTCCCGGGATTGCCAACCGTAAACTTGCGGTGCACCGAATACATCCGTACCGAAGGTCAAACGCACTTTGTGTTGCTTGGCGAGTTTCATCATTCGGTCGAGTCCGGTGGGGATGGCGGCGCCCTTGCCAGTCATCGGAAAGGCACCGCCGAAGACATAGGCCTGCGGCGATAAAAAGACACCGCGATCGGCAAGCAGCTTCATGGTGCCCTCATCGATGAGATGCGCGTGCTCGATACTTTTGACGCCAGCTTCAACTGAGCGACGAATGGCTATCGGCGTGTACGCATGCACCGCGACATACGTGCCCCAGTCCGCCGCCGCACGAACCGCCGCCTTGAGCTCCGAGTCGAGATACTGGACGCTGTCGAGAGGGTCGTACATCGAGGATAGGCCTCCGCCCGCAGCGACTTTGATCTGCGAGGCGCCGCTGCGCAGCTGCTCGCGCACTGCCGTGAGCACGGCCGCCTCGCCATCGGCGATCGCGCCGTAACCGCGGCTTTGCATGACATCAGGGCTATCGGTGGCGCGCGCCGCTGCATCGCGACTGCGAAAGTCGCCGTGTCCACTTGTCTGACTGATCATCGCGCCAGACGGAAAAATTCGGGGTCCTTCGATCAGCCCCTCGTCGATAGCCTGCTTCAGTCCAAAACTTGGCCCGCCCATGTCACGGACGGTGGTAAAGCCGCGCCGCAGCATGGCGCGGGCCTCGAGGGCTGCGCGGTTTGCTGCGTAGTTGGGATCGGCCTCGCGCAGCGCGGTAAATCCGAGCGGAATTGACGGATGTACATGGGCATCAATGAAACCCGGAAGAACGACGCGACCACCGGCATCGATGACGGTGACTGACCCCGTCTCGCCAACCGACGGCGGACTTTCATCCGGCTTTATGGTCGTGATTTTTCCATCGGTGATACGCAGCGTAAGACGAGGCTCGGGGCGCAGGTTACGGCCATCGAAGACCCGCGCATTTTTGATAACAAGCATTGGCGCTGCGTTCAGTTCGGCGGCAGACAGCACGGCTACGTCGAGCACCAGGCTGACGATCAGCGTACCGACGACATGCAAGGAAAATCGTCGCAATTACGGTGTCCCTTGCGGCATTGAGGCGTGCTTCATGCTGGCTCCCACCCACTCAGTCGATGATGGCCTGATAAACGAGCGCGCGCAGCTTGGCGTGATCATCGATTTTGCCGGCCGGCATCAATTGCGTGAGGTAGACCACGATCAAATCCTCATGCGGATCCACCCAGTACACGGAATGGTAAGCGCCACCCCAGCCGAACTCGCCAAGTGAGCTTGGCACGCCACGGCGACCGACGTCGGTCGTCATCGAGAAGCCGAGGCTGAAACCCTCGCCGTTACGATAAGCGATATCGCCGAGACTGTTGCTGATCATCAGCTCTACGGATTTACGCGACAGCAGGCGCTCACCGTCCAAGCTGCCGCCCGCCGCCAGCATGTACAGAAAACGCGCGTAGTCGCTCGCGGTCGAGAGCAGTCCCGCGCCGCCCGAATAGGCGACACCGTCTTTGCGGGTATAGGCACCTTGGCTGTTGATGCCGTTGCCGTCGGGCAGCCGGTAAAGCCCCTTACCGGGGCTATTGGCGCCGTACACGACGGCGAGTCGATTCTTTTTGGCACTCGGCAGGTAGAAGTGCGTATCACGCATCGCCAGTGGTTCAAAGATTTTCTCGCGCAGGAAGACATCGAGAGTTTTTCCGCTGACCTTTTCGATGACGACGCCGAGGATGTCGGTGGCATAGCCATAGACCCAGCGCTCTCCGGGCTGCGACTCAAGCGGCAGCGCTCCCATGCGCTCCACCACCGCCGAGAGCGGCTCGTCACGATCGGCGAAATACCAGCCCTGGATTCCGGCGGCCTGCCAAAGATCGCTGGATGTGCCTCTGCCGTAGGCAATACCGGCGGTGTGCGTCAGCAGATCATGCAAAGTAATACCGCGCTTGGCGGGCACAAGATCGTAGCCACCGCCTTCACGCGGCACCGCCACGCGTGAGTTGGCAAAGCTTGGCAAATATTTTTCGAGCGGATCAGAGAGCAGCAGCTGGCCTTCTTCCTGCAGCATGAGTATACCGACGCTGACCAGTGCTTTGCTCTGTGAGGCGATGCGGAAGATAGCATCGCGCGGCATCGCGGATGCCTGTTCGCGATCGCGCCAGCCATGAGCCTCGTGGTAAATCACCTCGCCGCGACGCATGACGAGCGTCACCGAGCCAGGCAGGCGTCCGTCGCGGATATAACTTTCGAGGGTGGCCGAGAGCCTTTCGAGCCGCGTCGAAGAAATCCCCGCTTTCTCGGCGCGCTGCGCGGGCGAGGCGGCGAACCCAGGTGTTGGAGCCGCGGCGAGCAGCGCGCCAAGCCCTGTCGTTACCGCAACGGCGATCACGACGGCACGAGATCTTGCGTACAACGGATGGATCATTATGCGCGCCTCCCTTAAGGTATAGCCTAACGTAAGCGTCGTCGTTCCGGAGGGGGACATGCTTGGACTCATGCAGGATCGGCCGCTGCTCATCTCGCAATTGATCGAGTTCGCCGCCCGTCACCATCCGACCACTGAAATCGTCTCACGCCGCATCGAGGGCGATATTCATCGCTACACTTACCTCGATGCTGCGCGTCGAGCGCGGCAGGTGGCCAATGCGCTTGACCGGTTGCCGCTGCCCGTGGGTGAGCGTGTGGCGACGCTCGCCTGGAATGGTTATCGACATTTCGAGATGTACTACGGTGTGAGTGGTACCGGGCGAGTGCTGCACACCGTCAATCCGCGTCTCGCGGTCGAGCAAGTAGCCTGGATTCTCAACGATGCCGAGGATCGAATCCTTTGTTTTGATGCGACTTTTCTGCAGGTAGTCAAGGCAATCGCCGACAAGTGCCCGACCGTGCGCAAGTGGATCCTGATGTGCGATGTCGACCAGTTGCCGCCGGACAGCGGCATCGAGGGGCTCGTGAGTTACGAGTCGTGGATCGAAGGCGAAAGCGACGCGTACGAGTGGCCAGAATTTGATGAGCGCACGGCGGCGGCGCTTTGCTACACGAGTGGCACGACGGGCAATCCTAAAGGCGTGCTCTATAGTCATCGCTCGACTTTGCTGCATTGCTATGGCGCAGGCCTTCCCGACTTCATCAGCATGTCGGCCCGCGATGTGGTTCTACCCGTTGTGCCGATGTTCCATGTCAACGCCTGGAGTCTGCCGTATCTCGCGCCAATGGTCGGTGCAAAGATGGTGTTCCCGGGCGCGGCTCTCGATGGCAAATCGATCTACGAGTTGCTCGAGAGCGAGGGGGTGACGGTCTCCGCCGGCGTGCCCACGGTATGGCTCGCGCTGCTCAATCATGTGCAGTCGGTTGGGGGTCGCTTTTCTTCGATGTACCGCACGCTCATCGGTGGCTCGGCCTGTCCACCGGCTATGATCGCCAAGTTTGCTGACTATGGTGTGACGGTGCTGCATGCCTGGGGCATGACCGAGATGTCGCCGCTCGGTACGGTATGCAATCTCAAACGCAAGCACCTGGAGCAATCGCCCGAGCACCAGCGCGCGATCATGGCGAAGCAAGGTAGGGCTGCGTTTGGTGTCGATATGAAAATCGTCGATACTGAAGGGAAAGAATTACCCTGGGACGGTGTGAATGCAGGGGATCTTCTGGTCCGTGGGCCGTGGATCATTGCAAAATATTTCAAGGGCGCAGGCGGCGATCCTTTGGCTGATGGCTGGTTTCCGACGGGCGATGTAGCCACCATCGATGCCGATGGTTACATGCAGATCACCGATCGCAGCAAAGATGTGATCAAGTCAGGCGGGGAGTGGATCAGCTCGATCGACATCGAGAATATCGCCATGGCGCATCCAGTCGTCGCCATGGCGGCTTGCATTGCCGTACGACATCCGAAGTGGGACGAACGGCCGCTGCTGGTAGTCATGAAAAAGCCGGGCGAGCAAGCCTCACGCGAGGAGATCCTGAGCTTTTTCAACGGTCGTGTCGCCAAGTGGCAAGTACCCGACGACGTCGTTTTTGTCGACACCATTCCGCTCGGCGCAACCGGCAAAGTCCAAAAAATAAAGCTGCGTGAGCAGTTTAAAGATTACAAGCTTCCCGCCTGATCTTGGTCGGCGCGACGGCGCTCTGGGCGCGACCGCGACGCAAGAAACACTGATCAGCGTTCCTTCTCGAGAGTCTTGAGATATTCCGTATCCTCGAATACGAATTCCTTCCATTTCACAGTATCCAGGATTTCGGGGACGAAGCGACGTGCGCCCGCCTTGACCACCTCGGGTAGGGCATCGAGGCTGCCTACCTTGCCGCCGAAGCCGCGGGCTACGGTACCCCCAGATCGATCGCCCATCCCCATCCACGGCGCCCACTTGTTCTTATTCTGGAGCTGCAGATGAACCGGCGCCGATAGCACGTCGGGATTCGCGATATCGGCGAGTGGCGCCGACATGGTCAGGAACGAATTCGTGTATGCCATGCGGTTTGGATTGATCATGTCCGGTCTGCTTTCGATCGACTGTGTTGCGAGAAATACACGATCGCCGATCACTTCGATGGGCAGCAGCTTCGGCGTATAACCCATCGCGAATACGCCCTCAGTGGTGTAGAGACGCGGCACCGGGCCAAGTCTGAAATGGTGAATGCCCGTCGTTTTTCCCGTGATGGGATTGGTGAATTCCTCGAGCGGTTCCTGATTGTCGTACTGGGTGTAAAAGCCCACTTCATATTTACGCATCTCATGCTGGTTGTTTTCTTTGGGCTCCCAGTAGTCCACCAGAATATTATTCATGGTGAAAAACGGTATAAAGTTGCCCTCGCCAAGATCTGCGTAGATGTTAAGGCGCATGAATGACACCACCGGGCCAGTGCCGAGGCTCCCGACCATCTTTACGTGTGTACGCAAGATCGTCAGGGGATCGGTGAAGTCTGGTGGCGATCCGGCGTTGGCTGTCGGTGGGACGAGTGAGGCGATGAAGCCCGCACCGCTCAAACTCGCCGCTTCAAGCAACACAGTCCGACGGGAAATTTTCATGCTGACCTCCACAATTCGCGGGTTGCAGGTTAGCCGCAGCGACGCATCGCCGCCAAGCGCCTGCTAGGCGCGAGCCTGAAGGACAACCTTACGTATCGAGGCGACGCTCAGAGCCCGAGGGCTGTCGCAACTGCGGTGCAAGTAATGCGCCCGCCGCTGACATTGAGTCCCGCGGCAAAGCCGGGGTCTGCCGAGAGCGCATCGAGGCCGCGGTCAGCCAGCAACTTGAGATAGGGGAGGGTGGCGGCGTTGAGCGCGAACGTGGAAGTACGCGGCACGGCTCCCGGCATGTTGGTGACACAGTAGTGTGTGACGCCGTGAACAATGTACGTGGGCTCGGCGTGCGTGGTCGGTCGACTGGTCGCGAAGCAGCCGCCTTGGTCGATCGCGATATCGACGAGCACCGAACCCGGGCGCATGCGCGAGATGGCCTGCTCATCCACGAGTTTGGGCGCTGCCGCACCCGGGATGAGCACGGCACCAATGACGAGGTCGCAGCTTGCCACTTCGCGCTCGATGGCATCGGCGGTGGAGGCGAGGGTACGGATATGACCGTCGAAGCGCGCGTCGAGCTCGCGCAGGCGAGGTAAGGATTTATCGATGACAGTCACTGCGGCGCGCATGCCGAGAGCGATTTCCGCTGCTGCAGCTCCTGAAACACCGCCGCCGATGACAAGCACGTGCGCCGGCGCCGTACCCGGCACGCCGCTGATAAGGATCCCTGAGCCCCCTGCGTTTTTTTGCAGGAGCGTGGCACCCACCTGCACCGACATGCGTCCGGCGACTTCACTCATCGGCGTCAGCAGCGGCAGGCTGCCATCACGAGCGGTGACGGTTTCGTAGGCGATCGCATGCACACCCGACTTCATCAACGCTACGGCTTGCGCTCGATCTGCGGCGAGATGCAGATAAGTAAACAGAATTTGTCCCGGACGCAGCATGGCGCATTCGGGCAGCTGCGGTTCTTTGACTTTGACCACGCAGTCGGCGGCATCGAATACCGCGCGCGCGGTGGGCAACACGGTGGCGCCCGCTGTGCGATATTCGTCATCGCTGCAGCCAATGCCGCCACCGGCGCCGGTTTCGACTACGACCTGATGTCCTGCGCGCACCAGTTCGAGCACCGAGCCTGGCACGAGACCGACGCGGTACTCGTGGACCTTGATTTCCTTGGGTACGCCGACTTTCATGGCCTCGAGCATGCGCCCCTAGCGATCGCAGACACTTGCAGAAATACGCCTTTAGAAGATTAAAAACGAATATACTTGCGCGCAACTAATTTTTATTGCAAGAATATTGCGGTGCAAACCATTCCTACAGATAAGATCGATTTGCGCATCCTCATCGAGCTACGGCGCGATGGCCGCATGTCGAACACCGATCTTGCTTTGAAAGTGGGTCTGTCGGAATCAGCCTGCTTGCGGCGGGTGCGGCAGCTCGAATCCTCCGGACTCATCGAACGCTACATGGCGCGGCTAAACCTGTCGCGACTCGGTTGGGGCATGAGCCTTTTGGTACGCATCACTCTAAAGGCACAGACCGATCGAGATCTACGTATCTTTGAAAAAGCGGTCAGTGCAGTACCCGAAATCACCGACTGTTTTTTGACGACGGGCGAAGCGGACTATGTGCTGCGCGTGTTTGCGCGTGATGCGGCGGACATCGAGCGTCTGCATGGGTCGGTGCTGACCAAGCTGCCCGGTGTGGCGCGTGTCGAGTCGAGTTTCGTACTCCGCGAGATCGTCAGTGGTGCGACGCCACCGATTGATCGCGCAGCGCCTTAAGTCCCGCTCAATCTATTTTTAAGCGATGGGTGTCGCGCAAGAACAGCGTGCCGATGAGCACCGTGATCAGCGCGACGATGACCGGATACCAAAGCCCCGCATAGATATCGCCCGTTGCAGCAACGATGGCGAACGAGGTCACGGGAAGGAAACCGCCAAACCAGCCATTGCCGAGGTGATACGGCAGGGACATCGAGGTGTAGCGAATGCGCGTGGGGAAGAGTTCGACTAACCACGCGGCAATCGGTCCATAGACCATGGTGACTAACAGCACGAGCCATACGCAGAGCGCAATCACGAGCGGATAATTGACTGCGCTCATGTTGGCTTTGGCAGGATAGCCTGCCTTATCGAGCGCGCTGCGCAACTCTTTGCCGAAGACAGCCGCCTCTGACTTGAATTCGGCTGAACCTAGCGTCATGCCCTCGAACGAGCGTAGAACGATCGAATTGGGACCCGTGCCGACCCGCACTTCGGCAACGCTGCCCGCCGGTGCTTCGGTGTTGGTGTAGGGAACACCTGCTTTGGTGAGTGCTGATTTGGCTACGTCGCAGGAGCGACGGAAGGTCTGTTTGCCGACGAGATCAAACTGCACGCTGCAGGCCTCGGGGTCGGCCACGACCGAGACGGGTGCCGTGCTCACCGCGCGTTCGAGCGCAGGATTAGCTGCATGAGTGATAGCTTTGAAGGTCGGAAAGTAGGTCAGTGCCGCGAGTACGCAACCGCTCATGATGATGGTCTTGCGGCCGATGCGGTCGGACAAGGCGCCAAAGAGTACGAAAAATGGTGTTCCGATGAGTAAAGCGGCGGCGATAATCAGGTTGGCGCTGGCCGCCTCGACTTGCAGCATTTTCTCGAGAAAAAACAGAGCGTAGAACTGTCCTCCATACCAGATCACGGCTTGACCCGCTGTGGCGCCGAAGAGCGCGAGCAGCACGAGCCGCAGATTCGCGCGATTGCCAAACGCTTCGGTCAAGGGACGCTTGGCGAGTCGGCCTTCTTCCTTGATCTGCAGAAAAGCCGGGGACTCCTGCAACTGCAAGCGGATATATACCGAAATACCGAGCAAAATGGTCGATAGCAGGAACGGAATTCGCCAGCCCCATGTTTCAAAGTTTTCGCTGAAGGCGAGGCGACAACCGAGGATCACGAGCAGTGACAGTAAGAGCCCCAAGGTGGCCGTGGTCTGAATCCAGCTTGTGTAAACACCGCGCTTGCCTTGTGGGGCATGCTCGGCGACGTAGACAGCTGCACCGCCGTACTCTCCCCCGAGCGCCAATCCCTGCAGTAGTCGCAGCGCGATCAGGATAATCGGTGCGAGTACGCCGATCGATTCATAGGACGGTAATACACCCACCAGAGCGGTGGACGCGCCCATCAGTACGATCGTGATCAGAAAAGTGTGTTTACGGCCAACGAGATCGCCCAGACGGCCGAAGAGAATGGCGCCGAAGGGGCGTACGAAAAATCCAGCGGCGAACGCCAGCAAGGCGAAGATGAAACCGGTCGTCTCGTCGACACCCGAGAAAAACTGTCGCGAAATGATCGCTGACAGGGCACCGTAGAGATAGAAGTCGTACCACTCGAAAACCGTGCCGAGTGAAGAGGCAAAAATAACGCGTCGATGAGTGCGATCGACGCCGATGGTGGTGCCCGAAGTCTGTTGCATTGCCTCTCATCCCAACGAGTCTAACCTATCAGTCCCGCGATCACAGTGTAGCGCGAAGCCCGCTTTTGACGGCAGTCCGCTTTGGTCGACGTACAGCGTTGGTGAAAATGTCCGCTCTGGGGGCACCGCAGTGGCGCAGCGCTGGTTCGTTGAAGTCCGTGTGACGGAATCGCCGTTCAAACTGCAACAGACGCTTGCGGAGCGGGCGCGGGCGAGTTTTGTGTCGACTCTGCGCAGGTAGGTCTTCGATGAGTTGGCCGAGGGTCTGCGCGCTGACCATGAAGGAAAATATGGCGCCACGACTGTCGTGGCAGGCCGATGCTAAGAGTGTGTGTTACGTCGTGCGCCATCGCGACTCGTTTCGCTTAGCGTCTACTGGTTTTTTATGGCGCTTGGAAGCAGGAGGGATGACGTTTATCGCAAGCCGTGAATACTGGTTCGTGGTGACCGGTTCCGCTATCGGTCTGGGTTGTCGTCTCGCCTCGATCGTCGCAGCTGCGTTTGGTGTGTTCGTCGGGACGCTACGCGCGGAGTTCGGATGATCGCAAAGCGGTACCTTTGCGCCCTGCTCACCGTCACCTTCACTGCACCCTACCTGTCGCCTGTAGTGGGCGGGTTTGTAGATCGGTGCGGCGCCCGTCGAACGATTTTGCTAGGATTTTAGGCAGATATTCCAATCTTATTTATTCCCGTTTCAGGGACCTGATCTTTGGGGCTTTTACCCCCGTACTTTTTGCCTGCCGTACTCACGTGCGGTGCCA
>VGTW01000021.1 GCA_016874555.1 Gammaproteobacteria bacterium
GGCGTTGCGCTGCGCCATCAGCTCGTACATTTTGGTGCTGCCGTCGTTGGGGCCCGTGCCGGTGCCGGCATTGTTGACAAGCACATCGAGCCGCCCGAATGCGGCTACGGCTTGCGCAAAAGCAGCCTTGACCGCGGCGCTGTCGGCGACGTTGCCGGCAATCGCCAAGTGTTGGGCCGGATTCGGCAGTGTGGCGACAGTGGCGTCCGCTGATTCTTGTTTGAGGTCAAAAACGGCGATTCGTGCGCCGGCTTCGGCGAGGGCGAGTGCGCAAGCGCGCCCGATACCCTGACCCCCGCCCGTAACAAGAGCTGCTTTGCCTAAAAGTGACATGGCGCGCCTCGCTGCTTACCTCGTTTTTGAGTGATTGACTGACTCGCGACCGCCAAGTTCAAAGAATCAGCTCAGGGCGGGGGAACGACGAGTTCTGCTGCTTTGCCGCCATCTGCTGAAATGCAAGTCGCAGTGACGTAGGTCGAGTCGTCGCTGCCTAAAAATAGCGCGACCCCCGCGATTTCATCGGCTTCGCCGAAGCGACCCATCGGTACTTGCGCCGCGATCTTCTTACCCCAGTCTGCGTAGGGTCCCGCAAAACCCGCTGCAGTTGCCGGCGTATTGATGACGCCCGGCGCGATTGCGTTGACGCGAACGTTGGCTCCGGCAGCCTCTACGGCGGCACATTTGGTGAAGTGAATGAGGGCAGCTTTGGCCGTACCATAGGCCGCCATGTTGGTGAGCCCCAAGAGCCCATTGATCGAAGAAATATTGATGATCGAGCCGCGCTGTGCTGGCAGCATCACCTTAAAGGCTTCGCGCGTAGCGACAAAGGCCGAGTTGACGTTGACCTCGAAATCTTTCCGAAAGCTTTCTGGCGTCATGTCGAGAATCGCCGAGTAGGTGACCGACGGCGCGTTATTAACCAACACGTCAAGCCGGCCCTGCTGCGCGGCCGTCGTCGCGACGAAATCGGCAAGCGCCGCGTGGTCAGCGACATCGAAAGCGCGCTGGCTGACCGAGCCGCCACTCGCCCGAATGGCCGCTGCCGTGGCTTCGAGTGGTTCGGCGCGACGCGCGCAAAGCGCGATATGCGCACCCTCGGCGGCAAAGCGTGCGGCGATGGCCGACCCGATGCCTCGACTGGCTCCGGTGATGAGGGCAACTCGACCGGCAAGACGACCCATTTTTCACCCCCGGGCGGCACTCATCGCATATTGCAACTGCGTATAAAAAGATTGCGATGTTTACGCATTCTGATGGTCCCAAGCCACCCCAACCGTCAGAAACGTTGTTTTCGAGGTCGCGACTGCTACTATCGCTCTATTCCACATCAAGGTGGTCGGGGTGTCAACGGAAGGGCAATTCGAGCTGGTCGAAGAGCTAGTTCGCGGCTGCCGCTGCCGCGTGTTCACCCATGCGCCACGGACGCTGCCGGCGCTGCTCAAAGCCGTTCACTGGAATTCCGACGCCATTGCCCTTGTTTACGGCCCGCTGCGGCTGAGCTACCGCGACCTGTCGCTCATCGTCGACCGTCTTGCCTACGCCCTGCAGTCGCGCTGTGCGATCGGCGTGAATAGTCGCGTCGGGCTCGCCATGCGCAACCTGCCCGAGTGGGTATACACGTTTTTGGCGCTCGCCCGGCTTGGCGCCATCCCGGTGGTAATGAACAGTCGCGCCTCGGGCGATGAGCTCGCGGCGGCGCGCGATGGCACCGGGGTTTCCTTGCTGATTACCGACAGTCGCTGTGCGAGAGAGCTCGCGACTCTTCCGGTGACCGGTCCGCTCCTGGTGGCTGCAGACGATTCTTTAAGCGACGATGAGCGGCATCGTGAATCTGCACTGATCGATGCGGCAGTGGCGGCGGGGGCCTCGCGTCTCGCCGGTCTCTTGGTCGACTTCCCGGCGAATGTCGCGCCGGTCGCACCGTCGGTCGAGCCCCTCGATCCAGCTACCATCCTCTTTACCTCGGGAACCACCGGTCGTGCCAAGGGTGCCGTACTCAGTCACTGGGGCACCAGCAACTCGGTGTGGACCAATCTCTATGCGGGGTACCGCATCGCTGTGGACATGGCGGCACGCCACGGTATAACGCTCGAGCAGCTTGCGGCGATGTCACCGCAAACCTGCGTGCTGCTCATGTTCCCGTTCTTTCACACTAGCGGTCTGCATACCGGCTTGCTCTCGACGCTGGTGCGTGGCGGCAAAATCGTCTTGATGCGGCGATGGGATGCGGCCGCGGCATTGCAACTGATTGAAACCGAGAAAGTGACGCAGTTTCCCTGCGTACCGACCATGATGTGGGATCTGCTGCGCTCGCCAAATATTGCGCAGTATGATCTCAAATCTTTGACCAGCGTATCGACCGGTGGCCAGGCCTTGCAGGCCGGCATGCTAAGCGAAATCATCAAAGCCTTCCCGTGCGCCGTACCGGGCACCGGCTTCGGCATGACCGAGACCACGGGCGCGGTAGCGATGTCGGTGGGCGAAGAATACCTCGCACGTCCGGGAACCGCCGGTCGAGTACTCGCCACCACCCAAGTCAAGATCATTCGTGAAGACGGCAGCGTCGCCGAGGTAGGCGAAGCAGGCGAGATTTGCATGCGCTCGGTATCTAACATGCTCGAGTACTGGGGCGATCGTGAGGAGACGGCTCGCGCCTTCGACGACGACGGCTTCATGCGCTCCGGTGATATTGGCTATCTCGATGCCGACGGGTTTCTGTATATCGTCGATCGCAAGAAAGACATGGTGATCTCCGCGGGCGAGAACATTTATTGCGCCGAGGTCGAGCGGGTGCTGCTCGCACATCCGGGTCTCGCCGAGGCGGTGGCTTTTGGTGTGCCCGATTCGCGACTGGGCGAGCGCCTGATGGCGATCGTCGTACCACATGCTTCGGCGGGGCAGATTACCGGCGATGAGGTGAAGCAGCACGTCGGGGCGTACCTCGCGGCCTACAAGGTGCCTACCGAAGTGTTGGTGCAGCACGAGGCGTTGCCGCGCAACCATCTCGACAAGGTCGATAAAGTACAGCTGCGCCGTCGATATAGCGCAGCGTGAGCAGACAGGAACGGGAGCAGCAACAAGATGGGTTATCCGCAGGGCGCCAAAGTTTTCGATCTGATGTTGGGGATACCGGTCAGTGCCACCAATACCGAGTGGTACACGCCGTATCTGCCGCTGTTGCTCGATCGCGAGAGCCGTGAGGCTTTCAAAATGCCAGCGCAGCACCTGTTTAAAGATATTCCGGTGCTGCCCATCGATTCCGACTATGTCGACTACACGGTTGCGCAGATGGATCGTTATCACATCGCGCGCGCCATGGTCGGTTATTGGGAAGGGTCGGCAGGGGTCACGCGAGCGCGTGAGGTCTATCCGGATCGCTTTATCTTTGACTATTACGCCAATCCCAACAAAGGGATGGATGACGTCCGTGAAATACGTCGCTTGAAGGCTGCGGGCCACATACACGCGGTCAGCTTCTTTCCCTGCGGCAACAACCCGCAGGTGCCCATCAACGACAAAAAGGTCTATCCGATCTACGCGACCTGCGTGGACCTCGATTTGCCGGTATTCGTGAACGTGGGCGTGCCTGGGCCGCGCTTACCGATGGCGCCGCAACACACCGAGCTCGTTGACGAAGTCTGCTGGTTTTTCCCGGAGCTGAAGTTCGTAATGCGTCACGGCGCCGAGCCTTGGGAGGATCTTGCCGTCAAGCTGATGCTCAAGTGGCCGAATCTCTTTTATTCCACCAGCGCCTTTGCGCCGAAACATTATCCGCGGGCCATCGTTGATTACGCCAACACCCGCGGCGCCGATCGGATCATGTATGCCGGCTATTGGCCCATGGGGCTGTCGCTCGAGCGTATCTTCCGGGAACTGCCCGATGTGCCGTTCAAAGATCCAGTGTGGCCGAAATTCCTGTATGAAAACGCTGCCCGCCTGTTCGGAGGCCGACCGTCATGAGCAAACAAGATATTCCATCGAATACCGCTGCCCGTCAGTACCTCTCGTGTTTCTCGAAAGAGGAGTTGCTTGCATGGCGCACGGCGCCGCTCGATCGACCCTTATCGGCGGCCGATCGCGGTATTGATCTGCCCATGCCCTTTGGCTGGTTCGTGATCAGCTACTCCGATGAGCTCAAAGTGGGTGAGGTCAAGCCGCTACGCTACTTCAACCGCGAGCTCGCGTTGTGGCGCGGCGAGGATGGTACGCCGCGCATGGTGGATGCCTACTGTCGCCACCTCGGCGCGCACATGGGGCATGCCGGGCGCGTCCAAGGTAATGATCTTGAGTGCCCGTTCCATGCCTGGCAGTACAACGGCAAGGGCGAGGTCACCAAAATTCCTTACGCCAAGCTCATTCCGCCGCAGGCCAAGCGCAGCTGCGTGCAGCCGTGGCGCCTCATCGAGCGCAATCGCTTTATTTGGGCGTGGTATCACCCGGAAAATATCGAGCCTACTTTTGAGGTCGAGGCGCTGCCTGAGGCGGCATCGCCCGAGTGGAGCGACTATGAAAAACACGAATGGCTGGTGTACGGGCCGCTGCAGAACATGGCCGAGAACGGCGTGGACGCGGCGCATTTTCGCTACATCCATGGCACGGCGAGCCTACCCAATTACGACGTGAAGTTCGAAGGTATTCGCCGTGTGGCAGCGGTGGCCGCCAAGATGCCGACCCCGCGCGGTGACGTCGATGGCACTATTTCTTATGGTACGGTGGGTGCTGGCCAGGCGTGGACGCGCTTCACGGGGATCTGCGAAACCTTGATGGTCGCCGGGATCACGCCGATCGCACCCGATTGCACCCATGTGCGCTTCGCATTCACGCAGCTGAAGTCGGCCATCGATGGAGCGTCGGCAGGCGTGGCGCGCGCAATGGTCAAAGATATCTGCCGTCAGCTCGATCAGGACAAAGTGGTCTGGGATCGTCAAAAGTACACCCACGACGCGCTGCTCTGCGATGGGGACGGGCCGATCGCGGCCTTCCGCAAGTACTACCGTCAGTTCTACGCCGAACTGCCGAAGGATGATGGTACGCCCATCGCCAATCGCAGCTTTGTACGCAAGGCGAACTGAGTCGGCTCGCGAGCTCAGCGAGTAGCCTCCCGCTCGTGCGTGAATTCATTGGCTGCACGGCGCTCGTTCGCTCTCGCGAGCCGCAGCCCGCGGCATGCGGTGCTCGTCGGTGACATCGATGCCGAAAGCACCGCGGCAGTCGCTGCAGAGTGTTTGGTTGCCGGAGCGCCCGCGTCCCGCGCGCGCGTGCTCGATGTGCACGATGCCGTCGCCTTCGAAAATATCGTGGCTGAAGTCAGCCAAGAATGGGGCGGTGTAGACCTGCTCTTTTGCAATGCGGGTGTGCTCGTGCCCCGGCGGCTTTGGGAGCAAACGGCTCGCGAATTCGACTGGTTGTTCGACGTCAACGTCAACGGGGTCGTCAACGGCATTCGTGCCTGCGTCCCCTTCATGTTGTCACGCAGTCGCGATGCGGGCCGTGAAGCCCATGTGGTGATCACAGGCTCGATCGGCGGGCTGATCGCTTCGCCGATGCTCGGTGCGTATTCGGGGAGCAAAGCCGCGCTGGCGGCTATCGCCGAGACGCTTTACCTGGATCTCGCTGCGCTCAAGTCACGCATCGGAGTTTCACTGCTGGCGCCGGGCGCAGTACGCAGCCGAATCTTTGAGGCCGAGCGTCACCACGAGGCGGGCGCAGAGCCGCTGGCAGGGGCAGGCGCTGCGCTGCGTGAGGCGATGATTGCCGGTATCGCCCGAGTCGGTATGCATTCAGAGCAGGTGGCAGCCGTCACCTTCGAGGCCATCGAGAGCGGCCGGTTCTGGATTTTTCCGCACCCCGAAATGCTCGCGGCCTTGCCGGCGCGGCAGGCGGCGATGCTCGAGGGCCGCAACCCGGAGTTCGACTTCGGCCGCGACTTCAGGCCGCCGGGCGGGCGTTGAGCGCCGGATCGTTCGGCTTACCAAGCACGCAACGTACGCCGCCCGGGGTCGAAAACTCCGCGACGCAGCGATTGCAGTTGATGCAGTTGGACCGTGCGCTCGGGTCCTGCGCAATTCGGGCGACGAAATCGGCTTGCGAGATGAGCGGTCGGCCAAGCACCACGAAATCGAAGCCGGTACGCATGGCTTCGGCGACGTTGTCGCCGCTGCGCAATCCGCCCAAAAGTCCTAGCGGCATGGTCACCGCATCGCGCATCTGCAGCGCGTGCTTCAAAAAATACATCTCTTCGAAGGGCGTATCGCGAAAGGCCGTTTTGGCACCGAGTTTGAGCAAAAAGCGGTTCCAACCGCTTTTTTCGGTTTGCAGCATCGAAGGCACGGGCGAATTACCGCGAAACAGGTACATCGGCGAATAGGGCGAAAAACCGCCAGTCATCACGAGACCATGCAGACCGGCCGCCTGCAGGGCTTGCGCCGTTTTGATGGAATCGGCGATCTCGACGCCCGAGCGCGCGCCATCGCGCAGGTTGAGCTTGGCGACGATTGCGATCTTGTCACCGACTGCAGCGAGCACGCGTTCCGTTACCTCGAGTGGGAAACGCAGCCGATTTTCCGCACTACCACCGTATTCGTCGCTGCGTTTATTGGCGAGTGGGCTCAAAAATTGGCTGAGCAGATAGCCGTGACCCATGTGCAGCTCGATGGCATCGAAGCCGGCCTCGACGGCGTGCTTGGCTGCGGCGACGAATTGTTCACTGACATTCTGCATGTCGGCGTTTGTCATTTCGCTAGTGAATAATGCGCCCACCATGGCGCCGTAGAGGTTAAAAGTTTTGGAGGGGCCGAAGGGCTTGCGCGTGCTGCGCTTGGGCGTACGGGTCATGGTGCCGCAGTGCCCGAGTTGCAGCGAGACCCGCGCCCCGGCGGCGTGTACCGCATCGGTCAGGGCGCGAAAACGGCCGACGTTGTTGGTGCCGATGGAGGTTTCTTCTTCGAAGGTGCGCCCGTCGGGGTGGACGGCGGTGTAGCCGAGGGTCGTCATGCCGACGCCACCGCGGGCGATCTCCACGTGGTGTTTGACCAAGGCTGCGCTCGGCCCGTTGGCGAGATTCATGCCCTCGTAGGTGCCGGCCTTGACGAAGCGGTTGGGCAGGGTGATTGGCCCCAGCTGCATCGGCTCGAAAGCGCGGGACGACGGGGTCAGGGAAGAGTTGGCCGACATGTAGTGACTCCCCGAAATGACGAATCGATTATGGCCCGTGTGATTCCCTAGGGACAAGCAAGATGCGTAAAAAAACATGTAAAAAATTGATGAAGTTGATGATCCCAGCCCCTGCGGATGCCATAATTGCGCAAAAATAAGGGTCCGCCGACGTGGTTTCATGAAGTTCGTGCGGTGGCGTTGATATGCGCAAGGCGACTTGTCGCAAAAGGGGTTGCAAGATGGCGGTTCACTCACTGGGATACGTTCGCGTCATGGCGCGTGATCTGGCGCCGTGGCGGCGTTTCGGCGCCGAGGTCATTGGCCTGATGACGGCCGAGGCGCCGGATGGCAGCTTGTGGCTGCGCACCGATGATCGGCCGTTTCGTTTTGTCATCGAAAAAGGCGACGCGGATCGTTTCATCGCCGCCGGTTGGGAGCTGCTGAACGAGGCCGAATTCCACGCTACCGTAAAACGGATGCGCACCGCCGGCGTTGCGCTGCGTGACGGCAGCGCTGCCGAAATCAAAGCCCGTTGCGCACATGGTCTCGTGTCGGGCACCGATCCCGATGGTAACGCCCTCGAACTTTACTGGGGTCGCTTTCGCGGCTACGACCCGTTCATGTCGCCGCAGGGCGTATCCGGTTTCGTCACCGGTGATCTCGGCGCGGGCCATGTGGTGCTGCCGACGCCGCAGCTCGAGCGCAGCGTCGATTTCTACAAATCTTTGCTCGGCTTCGATGATACCGACGAGATGCGTCTTGTGATGTCGCCGGACCCGGCTGTGCCCGAGCTGTGCATCCGCTTTCTGCACGCGAGCTGTCGGCGTCACCACAGTCTCGCGCTCATGCCAATGCCGGTGCCCTCGGGTCTCGTGCATACCATGGTCGAGATGCGCGATATCGATGATGTCGGTCGCGCGCTCGATCGCTGTGTCGCTGCGGGATATCACGTTTCTTCGTCGCTGGGCCGACACTCCAACGACGGGATGATCAGCTTCTACGTCGCGACGCCCGGCGGCTTTGATCTCGAAGTCGGCTGTATGGGCTTGACGCCGGACTGGAGCACTTGGGTGCCGACTCGCAGCTTGATCGCCGACACCTGGGGTCACAAGTGGTCGCCACCGCCGGCATGAAGACGCCCGCATGAACAAACAAATGACGGCCGCAGAAGTCGTCGCGCAACTGCGCGATGGCATGACGATCGGCCTCGGTGGCTGGGCCACGCGACGCAAGCCGATGGCTTTGGTGCGCGAAATCCTGCGCTCGCCGCTACGCGATCTGACTGTAGTCTCGTACGGGGGGCCGGACGTGGGGCTACTCGCGGCAGCGGGCAAACTGCGCAGATTGATCTTCGGATTCGTCTCGCTCGATGTGCTGCCGCTCGATATGCATTTCCGTAATGCGCGTCAGGCAGGGGCTTTCGAAGTGATGGAACTCGATGAAGGCATGGTGCAGCTCGGTCTGCGTGCGGCAGCGATGCGCGTGCCGTTTTTGCCGACACCTGTCGGTCTTGGCACCGATGTCGTGGCGCGTAATCCGGGTATCCGGCTTGTGCGTTCGCCTTACGACGATGACTCGACCTTGGTCGCGATGCCCGCATTGCGGCTCGATGCGGCGCTGCTGCATGTGACCGAGGCGGACGAGCGTGGCAATAGTGTCATCCTGAGTCCTGATCCTTTCTTTGACGATCTCATGGGTCGGGCTGCCGACCGTGTTTATTTGAGCTGCGAGCAACTCGTGGTCACGGCCAAAATCTGTAATCATGAGCGCGCGCGTTATCAGCCCTTCGAGCGCTCGTTGGTTACTGGCGTGGTCGAGGCGCCTTTCGGGGCACACCCGACGGCGGGTGTGCCGGGCTACGGTATCGATATCGATCACCTCAAAGAATATAACGCAGCGACTACACCCGAGGCCTGGGCGGCCTATCGAGCCCGTTACGTCGATTTGCCGAGCCACGATGACTACGTCGCGGCGGTAGGCGGTCGCTTGCGGATCAACAGCATGCCGCCGCCGGTTTATTGAGTACCATTGACCGAGCAACGGTATGACGACCCACTCTTACACACTCGCCGAGCTCTGCATCGCGCAATGCGCCGAAGTCTGGCGCGGCGAGGGCGAAGTGCTCGCCACCGGTATCGGTGTCATCCCACGCATTGCGGCGGGTCTCGCACGCCTCAGCTTCAATCCCGATTTATTGATGACCGATGGCGAAGCGTATCTGCTCGCCGAACCGGTCGCGCTCGGTCCTCGCGGGGCCCGTGATCCTCTGGTTGAAGGCTGGATGCCTTACTCGCGCACCTTTGATCTGCTCTGGGGTGGGCGGCGCCACGCGCTGGTCGGCCCTGTGCAAGTCGACCGCTTTGGTCAAATGAATATCAGCGTGGTCGGTGATTACGCCAAGCCCAAGGCCGCGATCCTCGGTGCCCGTGGATTTCCGGGTAATTCCATTTCGCACGCCAACAGCATCTTCGTGCCCAACCACTCGACGCGCGTGTTCGTGGCCAGCGAAGTTGACATGGTCTGCAGCGCTGGGTACAACCCGCAGCGCTGGCCCGAGGGCAAGGTTCCGTCGACTTTGCGTATCGGTCGGATCATCACCGATCTTGGTGTGCTCGACTTCGGCGCAGCTGAGCACGCCGTGAGTTTGTTATCGGTGCATCCGGGCGTGACCGTGGCGCAGGTGCAAGAGGCGACGGGTTTCCCGATCGTCGTGCAAGCCGAGACTCCGGTCACGCCGGCGCCTACCGGTGAACAGCTCGCGCTCATTCGCGAGCGACTCGACCCGCGCAACTTGCGCGGGACTGTCTTCAAGGGTGATCCGCCGGGCGACCGGCGCTGACGCAGGGGAGTGGCCCGCATGAGCGAAACCGTCGAACCACGCACTGCAGACATTCGCTACGAAACCGAGACACCCGTGCTCTATGAAACTCGGGGCGCAGTGGCTTGGTTGACGCTCAATCGTCCCGAGTTTGCCAACTCGCAGAACTCGCAAATGACCTATGCCATCGACGATTGTCTGCGCATGGCGGTCGCCGACGATGCCGTCAAAGTCATCGTACTGCGCGGCGCGGGTAAGCATTTCTCGGGTGGTCACGATATCGGTACGCCCGGGCGCGACGTCGCGAAAAGTTGGCCCGAGCGCAAAACGCTTTGGTACGACCACGTGAACAAGCCAGGTGCCGAATATTTTTATGCGCGTGAGCAAGAGGTGTATCTCGGCATGTGTCGGCGCTGGCGCGAACTGCCAAAGCCCACTATCGCCATGGTGCACGGTGCCTGCATCGCTGGAGGACTGATGCTGGCTTGGGTCTGTGATCTGATCGTGGCCGCTGACGACGCCTACTTCGTCGACCCGGTGGTGCGTATGGGGATCCCCGGCGTTGAATATTTTGCCCATCCTTACGAGCTCAATCCGCGGATCGCCAAAGAATTCCTGTTTACCGGGGAGCGCATGAGTGCGGAGCGTGCCTATCAGATGGGTATGGTCAACCGCGTCGTGCCGCGCGCTGATCTCGAGACGGCGACCACGCAGCTCGCCGAGCGAATTGCGGGTATGCCGCGGCTCGGTCTGGCGCTCACCAAGCAGGCGATCAATCACGTCGAAGATTTGCAGGGCAAGCGCTTGGCGATGGATGCCGTGTTCCACATGCATCACTTCGCGCATGCGCAGGGTGATCTCACCACGGGCAACAATCTCGGCGGGATGGACGTCAAGGCGATGGCTAGCGCCAATAAAGAAAAACCGACTCGCGAGGGTTGAGCGTGACCACCCTGTTGCACACGCCGCTCATCGACATGGTCGGCTGCCGCTATCCGATCGTGCAGACCGCCATGGGTTGGGTGGCACGACCCGAACTTGTCGCGGCGTCCTGCAACGCGGGTGCCTTTGGGTTTCTTGCGGCTGCCTCGCTGCGTGCCGCAGAGGTCGGCCCGGCAATCGATCAGGTGCGCACGCTCACCGATCGCTCGTTCGGCGTCAATTTCCACATGTTTCAGCCGGGTGCGGCGCAAATCGTTGAAACCATCATTGCCGCCAAGGTCAAGGCAGTGAGTTTCGGGCGCGGCCCCGACAAAGCCATGATCAAGCGCTTTCGTGATGCCGGCATTGTTTGCATGCCTACGGTCGGCGCCCTTCGTCATGCGCAAAAAATGGTGCAGATCGGCGTTGATGCCTTGACCATCCAAGGCGGCGAGGGCGGTGGTCACACTGGCTCGGTACCCACTACTTTGTTGCTGCCGCAAGTGCTCGATGCCGTCAAAGTGCCGGTGGTTGCGGCGGGCGGTTTCTTTGATGGTCGCGGTCTGGCCGCGGCGCTTGCTTTCGGGGCGGCAGGGGTAGCCATGGGCACCCGCTTTCTCATGACCCGAGATTGTCCCGTTCCCGAGGTCACCAAAAAGCGCTACGTCACTGCGGAGCTTGATGACATTGTGCTCACGACACGGCTCGATGGCCTGCAGCATCGATTGATTCGCAATGAGGTCTTGGCCGATATCGAACATGCGGGACCCATGCGGCTGCTGGTAGGGGCGCTGCGCAATGCGCTGCGGCTCAAGCGTTTAACAGGTGCCAAGCTCGGCGAGCTCGTGGCCGCCGCTCGCGGCATACAGCGCGAGGGTGGGCTGTCGTTCGGGCAGGCGCTGATGGCGGCCAATTCACCGGTATTGATCGAACGCTCCATGATTCAGGGTCGTCCCGCCGAAGGCGTGATGTCTACGGGGATGGTGGCCGGTATTCTCGGTGATCTGCCGAGCTGCGACGAGCTCGTGGCCGCGATGGTGGGCGACGCCGAGGCGCGCCTGCGTCAACTCTCTGGAGGGGTGTGAAATGCCGATCAAAGTCGAAATTCATGAGCGTGTGGCTGAGATCGTGCTCGCGTATCCGCCGGTGAACGCGCTCGATGCTCGTAGCTGGCTTGAGTTAGCCGAGACCATCGAGCAGACTGGGCGTAATCCTGAAGTGCGCTGCGTGATGATCCGCGGCGAGGGCAAGGGGTTTTGTGCCGGTGTCGATATTAAAGAATTACAAGTTCACCCGGAACGCATCGTCGAGGTCAATCGCGGCAATTACCTGACCTTTCGTGCGGTACGCGCCTGCGAGGTTCCGGTGGTGGCGGCGGTTCATGGATTCATCATTGGTGGCGGTATCGGGATCTGTGGCGCAAGCGATGTGGTTATTGCAGCGGACGACGCCTTTTTTTCTTTGCCAGAAATCGACCGCGGTGCTATGGGCGGCGCGTCTCATCTTGCGCGCATGCTGCCGTTGCACAAAGTACGAGCGCTATTTTTCACCGGTGGCAAATGTCCAGCGCACGAGGCTTATCGGCTTGGGGCGGTGGAGCAGGTCGTACCGCGCGCTGAGCTCCTCAATAAAGCACGTGAATTTTGCGGTCTGATTGCCGGCAAGAGTCGGCGCGCGCTGGTGCTCGCCAAAGAATCGCTCAACGGTATCGAGCCGATCGATGTCGATCGCTCGTACCGCTTTGAGCAGGGTTTTACGCTCGAGATGTACATGAGTCCCGACTCACAAAAATCGCGGGATACCTTTGTCGAAGGTAAAAAAGCGGCAAAGTTCTGAGAGCGCGATCGCACCGGCATGGCAATCGATCTGCAATACACGCCCAAACAGCACGCTCTGCGCGCCGAAGCGCGCGCGTGGCTGGAGGCGAACGTGCCGCGCGAGCCGCTGCCGTCGTACGACACCGCACAGGGTTTTGAGGCTCATCGTCGTTGGGAGGCCAAGCTGCATTCCGGTCGCTGGAGCATGGTGACGTGGCCGCAGGAATACGGCGGCCGCGGGCTCGATCTCATTGAGTGGTTGATCTTCGAAGAAGAGTATTACCGCGTCGATGCGCCGGGCCGGGTCAATCAGAACGGAGTATTCCTGTTCGGCCCGACGCTGATGGAGTACGGCACGGCGGAGCAAAAGTCGCGTTTCCTGCCGCGGCTCGCTTCCGGCGATGATATTTGGGCACAAGTCTGGTCTGAGCCGCAGGCAGGGTCCGATCTCGCCGCGCTGCGTACGACGGCCATTCGCGACGGCGACGATTACGTCATAAACGGACACAAGATCTGGTCGACACGCGCCGTGTATGCCGACTGGGGCTTCGGCTTGTTTCGTACCGATGGCGTCTCCGAACGTCACCGTGGGCTCTCTTACGTGGTGGTGCCACTGCGCACGCCGGGGGTGACGGTACGCGGTATTCCGCAACTAGATGGCGAGTCGGGTTTTGCCGAAATCTTTTTCGAGAATGCGCGGGTCCCGGTGGCCAATAGGATTGGCGATGAGGGGCAGGGCTGGTCGATTGCCATGGCGACGGCAGGCTTCGAACGCGGCTTGATGCTGCGCAGCCCGGCGCGTTTTCAGCGTACCGCGCAGCGTCTGGTCGAGCTATATCGGCGTGCTGAACAGCAGGCTGCGTCGATCGTTCCCGGCGTGGCCGCGACGGTCACGCAGTGCTGGATGGATGCCGAGGCCTACGCGCTCTCGACCTACATGACGGCTTCGCGTTTGATCGCCGGCGGCACGATCGGTGCCGAAGCGAGCCTCAACAAAATATTCTGGTCTGAGCTCGATCTTTCCATGCACCGAGCCGCTCTTGCCATTCTCGGTGCACGGGCCGAATTGCGCGGCCTTGGCGGTGGCGAAGGCGGTGCACTCGCAAAAATCGCAGACGAAGCCACGCGATGGATGGACGGTTTCCTCTTCTCGCTGGCGGGTCCGATCTACGCTGGCGCTAATGAAATCCAGCGCAATATCATCGCCGAGCGTGTGCTCGGTATGCCGAAAGGCTGAAGTCGTGGACTTCACCTTTAACGAAGAGCAACGACTGGCCGCGCAATCTTTACGCGAGTTGCTGAATGATTACTGCCAAGGCAACGATCTGCGTCGAGCGGCCGACGCTCGTGATCTGTCGAGTTTCGAGGCGGCTTGCGCCACGCGTCGTGCGCGGCTTGCGGAGCTGGGGCTCACCGGGGCGTTGGTGCCAGCAGAGCAGGGTGGACTCGGTCTCGGCGTGGTCGATTTTGTGTTATTAGCCGAAGAAGCTGGCCGTGCTGCGCTTCCGGAGCCTTTGGTCGACATCGAAGGTGTTGCGCATCCTTTGTTTTCCGCGCTGGTGTTGGCTGTGCCGAGCGAGCGCGCTGAGAGTGGGCTGCAAGAGACGCTCGCGGGCTCGGCGCTGGTGCTGAGCGCCGCGCCGGGCACCACGGCGCTGGCCAACGCAGCGTTTGCTCAATACTTGCTGCTCGGCGGCAGCGATGACGAGCTCGCGCTATATCTTGCGTCCGATATTTCTTTGACTCATCGCGATAGCGTTGATCCGCTCCGACGACTGAGCGAAATCGCGCTCACCGATGCTAAGCCCATCGCTAAGGTGACAGGCGCTGCGGCAGCGAGCGCATGGCAGGCCGCGCGTGCGCGCAGCGCGGTGTTGAACGCTGCGCAGTTGCTGGGTCTCGGGTCACGGATGCTGGAGATCGCTGTGGCCTATTCGCTCGAGCGCAAGCAATTCGGTAAGGCCATCGGCAGTAACCAAGCAGTCAAACATTCGCTGGCCGATGTGATGGTCAAACTCGAATTCGCGCGCCCGGTGGTCTATGCCGCCGCGGCCACGCTCGCGCCCGTACGCGTGGCCCATGCGGCCGTTGCGGCCGCCGATGCCGCCGATCGTGCGGCGCGCGCCGCCATTCAGGTCCACGGCGCCATGGGCTATTCCTGGGAAGTCGATCTGCAGTTCTACGCCAAGCGCGCGTGGGCGCTGGCCGGTCTCAACGGCGGTCGCCCCGCACAATTTTCGGCCGTGTATCAAAGCTTGCTGAGCGGTGAATTCGAGGCGTAATGGACATGAGCACGGCGTACATTATCGACGCGGTTCGGACGCCGATCGGGCGCAAAAAGGGCAGCCTTGCTGCGATGCACCCCGCAGATCTCGGTGCCCATTCCCTCGCGGCGCTCATGCAGCGCAGTAAGATTGATGCTGCAGCTATCGAAGATGTGGTCTTTGGTTGTGTCGACACCATTGGACCGCAGGCGGGCGATATCGCGCGTACCTGTTGGCTGGTGGCGGGCCTGCCTGAGCATGTGCCCGGCACTACCATCGATCGGCAATGCGGTTCCTCGCAGCAGGCCCTGCATTTTGCCGCGCAGGGCGTCATGAGTGGCACGCAGGACCTCGTGGTCGCGGGCGGCGTGCAGCAGATGAATTTGATCCCGATTTCGCAGGCCATGATGGCCGGGCAGACGCTAGGGTTTCGCGATCCATTCCGCGACTCGCCGGGTTGGCGCGCTCGCTATGGCGATCAAGAAGTTTCGCAGTTTCGCTCGGCAGACATGATCGCCGAGAAGTGGCAGATCTCGCGCCTCGATATGGAGCGCTGCGCGCTTTCCAGTAACGAACGGGCGATCACGGCCATCGATGGTGGTCTCTTTGATACTGAGATTTCACCGGTTGGCGCCTTTGCTCGCGATGAGACGCCGCGTCGTGGCACTTCGCTCGAAAAAATGGCGACCCTCGAACCCTTGCAAGCGGGCGGTCGGGTCACGGCTGCGGTGGCGAGTCAAATCGCCGACTGTTCTGCGGCTTTACTCGTCGCTTCGGAGCGGGCCGTGCGTGAACATCGCCTTGTGCCGCGCGCGCGGATTGTTCATTTGAGTGTGCGGGCGGCCGATCCCGTCTGGATGTTGACGGCGCCGATACCGGCGACACAGTACGCCCTCAAAAAATCAGGTTTGCGGCTCGAAGATATCGATCTCTTCGAAATCAACGAAGCATTTGCCTCGGTGGTCCTGGCTTGGCAACGCGAGCTCGGTGTCGATCCGCAAAAGGTCAACGTCAACGGCGGGGCGATTGCGCTCGGCCACCCGCTCGGCGCGACCGGCGCGCGTCTCATGACGTCGCTCCTCGGTGAGCTCGAGCGTCGCGGCGGTCGATACGGCCTCTTGACCATGTGCGAAGGCGGCGGTCAAGCCAACGTCACCATCATCGAAAACCTACGTGCATCGAGCGACACGGGCCCATCGAGTGGAGCAAAGAATTCATGAGCGGCATCTGCAAGAATCGCGTCGTCATCGTCACTGGCGCAGGGCGCGGTCTCGGTCGCGAGTACGCCTTAGAGTTTGCGCGCGAGGGCGCAAAAGTCGTCATCAATGATTTGGGTACAAGCCTTAACGGCGAAGGTCATGATCTTTCGACCGCGCAGGCTATCGTCGATGAGATCCGCAGCGTCGGCGGCCAAGCCGTTGCCAATGGCGATGATGTCGCTGACTGGGAGGGTGCTGCGCGTATCGTGCAGACTGCGGTACAAACTTTCGGTCGACTCGATGTCATCGTTAACAATGCCGGTTTCGTTCGCGATCGCATGTTCGTGAGTCAGACCATCGAAGAATGGGATGCTGTCATCCGCGTACACTTGCGCGGTCACTTCTGTGTGACGAGCCATGCGGTTGCACACTGGCGAGCCGAACAGAAGGCGGGGCGTCCGGTCGATTCACGCATCATCAATACGAGCTCGGGCGCTGGTCTGCAGGGTAGCTTCAGTCAAAGTGTCTACTCGGCTGCGAAGGGCGGCATCGCGAGTCTGACGCTGGTGCAGGCGGTCGAGTTACGCCGCTATGGCATTACGGCCAACGCGCTCGCGCCCGCCGCCCGAACGCGCATGACGGAGCAAGCCTTCGCCGAGAAAATGCGCGCGCCCGACGGCGGCTTCGATCGCCAGAGCCCTGCCAATATCGCGCCGCTCGTCGTCTGGTTGGGCAGTGCGCAGTCTTCGAACGTGACCGGTATGGTCTTCGATATCGAAGGGGGTCGCATCACCATCGAAAACGGCTGGAATGATGGTCCGACCATCGACAAGGGCGCGCGCTGGGAGCCGGCCGAGCTCGGCCCAGTCATTGCCAAGCTCGTCGCCGAGCGGCCACCACAAAAGAAAGTCTGGGGAAGCTGAGGTCGCCGATGCAATTTGCTTTTACCGATGATCAAAATCTCATCCGTGAAACCGCGCGCGAATTTTTGACTGAGCGCGCGAGCGTCGCGCAACTGCGCAAAGATTGCGTGCGGCCCGAGGGTCATGATCCGGCGCTCTGGCAGGCCATGACCCGTGAGCTCGGCTGGGCGGGGATCGCGCTGCCTGAGTCCACGGGTGGTAGTGGGCTAGGCATGGTGGAGCTTGCGATCCTGCTCGAGGAGCAGGGGCGCGGTCTTTACGGCGGGCCGTTTTTAGCCTCGGCGGGGATTGCCAGCGCTTTGCTGCTCGAATCTGCGGCCAGCGAGATGCGCGATGCGATTTTGTCCCGCCTCGCGAGCGGTGAAGCCAGTGCAGCGGCTGCGATCACGGGCGATACCGGTCGTTACGACGAGCTCGACGTTGCGGCCGAACTCATCGAGCGTGATGGCCGGATGTTGCTGCAGGGGTATGCTTCATTCGTGCTCAACGGGCACACCGCTGATATTTTTGTCGTAGTGGCGCACGACCGGCGTGTCGGAAAACATGGACTTGCCTTGGTCGCCATCGAGGCAGGTACTGCGGGTCTCGAGGTCAAAAAACTGACGGCCATGGATCTCACGCGGCCGTACGGGAGACTCGTATTCAAAGATGCCCGGCCGCAGGCTGTGCTGGCCGACGGTGGCACGTCCTGTGTCGCCTGTGGTTTGCAGATCGCTCAAGTGGCTTTGGCCGCGGAACAATTGGGTGCGATGCAGGCGGTGCTCGAACTAACCACGGGTTACACGAGTCAGCGCGTACAGTTCGGCCGGGTGATCGGCAGCTTTCAGGCCATCAAACACCGACTCGCCGACATGATGGTGGTTTGTGAGGCGGCGCGCTCGGCGGTCTATTACGCGGCCTGCGTGGTCGATGAGTATCGGGCTGATCCATCGAGTGGTGCGCAGGAGCTTGCCGAGGCGGCGGCGCTAGTCAAGGTTCAATGCTCGACGGGCTTTCACGAAGTCGCGGGCAATGCCATTCAGCTGCACGGTGGCATCGGCTTCACGTGGGAATACGATACGCATCTCTTTTTCAAGCGCGCACGCGCAACGATCAACTTGCTCGGGCATCCGCAAAATCATCGCGAGCGCATCGCGAGCCTGATCGGTCTCGATGCGTCGATGGGGGCGCAATGAAAATTCGCTTTACTGCAGACGAAGAGGCGTTCCGCGCCGAGTGTGCGGCGTGGCTCAACGAGCAAATCTCCGGGCCCTTCGCCGAGATTCGCGGCATCGTCAGTCAAACCTTTCGTGCCGAGCAGCGTATGGAGTGGGAGCGGGCACTCGGCCGAGCGCGCTGGAGCGTGATCGGCTGGCCTGAGAAATACGGCGGTCGCGATGCCTCGCTCGCCGAGCAAGTGATTTTCGCGGAGGAGTACGCCCGCGCGGGCGCGCCGGGGCGCGTCGGGCATCTCGGCACCGAACTTGCAGGGCCCACCATTCTGCATTTTGGTAACGAGCTGCAGCGCGAGCGCTTTTTGTGGCCGATTGCCCGTGGCGAGGAGTTCTGGTGTCAGGGCTACAGTGAACCGAACGCAGGATCTGACCTTTCCAACGTACGCACGCGTGCACGACTCGAGTATGGGCCGAGCGGTCCCGAGTGGGTCATAGAGGGTCAAAAAATATGGACCTCGCTCGCGCAGTTTGCAGACTGGTGTTTCGTGGTGTGTCGAACCGAGGAGGGCAGCAAGGGTCCCGCGGGAATCTCCTACCTACTCGTACCCATGAAACAAAAGGGCGTCACCGTCAAACCGATCAGACAGATGACGGGCGATGCCGAATTCAACGAAACTTTCTTTGATGGCGCACGCACCAAGGCCGAGTATTGCGTCGGCAAACCGGGTGAGGGTTGGAAGGTAGCCATGGGTACGCTTGCTTTCGAGCGCGGAGTCTCTACGCTCGCGCAGCAGATGACCTTTCGCAATGAGCTCGACCTGCTGATTGCTACAGCCCGCGAGAACGGTGCCGCCAAAGATCCACTCATTCGTCAACGCATTGCCGAGGCCTGGGTGGGTCTGCGCATCATGCGTTACAGCGCGCTGCGCATGCTCTCTCGTGCGACTTCCGGATCACTGGGCGCTGAGGCGTTGACCTATAAATTGCACTGGGCGACCTGGCGTAAAAAACTGGGCGAGCTCGCCATGGATGTCGTGGGTGCACCGGGTGAGTTGTGCACCGGCGAGGGCTATGAACTCGCTGATTTGCCGTATCTCTATCTCTTCTCGCGTGCCGACACGATTTACGGCGGTACCAATCAGATCCAGCGCAATATCATTGCCGAGCGTACGCTTGGCCTACCGAAGGAGCCGCGCGGTGACCGCTGACACAATCACTCCACCAGCGCCCCAATACCCCCCGGGCCGTAATCTTCTGGCCGGGCAAACGGTGCTCGTGACGGCGGCCGCCGGCACCGGCATCGGCTTCGCTGCTGCGAAGCGCTGTATCGAGGAGGGTGCACGGGTCCTCGTCAGTGATATTCATGAGCGCCGTCTCGGTGAAGCGGTAGAGCGTCTGCGCGCGGCCGGTGCGCAACAGGTGTTCTCGAAGACCTGCGATGTTACCCAGCAGTCGGATGTTGATGCCCTCGTCTCAAGTGCCATCGAGACTTTGGGTCACATCGACGTGTTGATCAATAACGCGGGCCTCGGGGGTACCGCCAACGTCGTCGACATGACGGACAGTGAGTGGTCGCGCGTGATTGACATTTCTTTGACTAGCGTGATGCGTATGACGCGCGCGATCTTGCCGTACATGCAAAGTCGCAGACGTGGTGCCATCGTCAATAACGCCTCGGTGCTCGGCTGGCGAGCGCAGGCCGGTCAGTCACACTACGCCGCCGCCAAGGCTGGCGTAATGGCTTTCACGCGCTGTGCCGCGATCGAGGCCGCGCCGCACGGCGTGCGTATCAACGCGGTGGCGCCGTCGATCGCCATGCATGCCTTTCTGGCGAAGACTACGACGCCCGAGCTGCTTGCCGAGCTTGCACGACGTGAGGCCTTCGGGCGACCCGCCGAGGTTTGGGAAGTCGCTAATGCCATGATTTTTTTGGCCGCAGATCTGTCGAGTTACATGACCGGTGAAATACTCTCGGTTTCCAGTCAGCATCCCTGAAGCGAGACGCGCATGACCTGCATTTTTAAATGTATCGATGAGCTGCGCGCTGCCGCCGGCACGACGATGGGGCCCACCGACTGGCTGACGATTGAGCAGTCGCGCGTCAATGGCTTTGCTGATGCCACCGACGATCATCAGTGGATCCACGTCGATGTCGAGCGCGCTTGCCAAGGACCTTTCGGCGGTACGATCGCACACGGCTACCTGACGCTATCGCTCTGCAGTTATTTCCTGCCGCAGCTGATGCGGGTCGAGATCTCCGGCATGGGCATCAACTACGGGCTCGATCGGGTGCGATTTCCAGCGCCTGTGCGCGTGGGCAATCGCATTCGCGGCAAGGGTGAAATTATGTCGGTCGCTGATGTCACCGGCGGTATTCAAACCGTGGTGCGCGTGACGATTGAGGTTGAGGGCAGCGACCGCCCCGCCTGTGTCGCTGATACCATTAGCCGCTTCATGGCGGCCGGCGTACAGGGTAGGCACTGATGGCTAAGGTCAACGAACTGGCGCCCACAATCCAGCTCGATGAGGTCGATCAAAAAATCATTGCGCTGCTGCGCAAGGATGGTCGTGCCACCAACCAGGAACTCGCACGCAAGCTCGGCATGGCGGCCGCGACGGTCAGCGCGCGCATTCGCCGGCTCGAGAATTCCAAGGCCATGAGGGTCGTCGCCGTCACCGATTTTGCGGCGATCGGCTACAAAGTATTGCTGGCGGTCGGTGTGCAGGTGCAAGGTAGGCCAGCCGAGCATGTCGCGCAAGAGCTTGCGCGTCTGCCAGAGGTCTTCAGTGTGCATGTGGTGACCGGTGCACGCGACATCGAGACGCTGGTGGCCTTGCACGATTTCGATGAATTGCATTCACTGCTGCTGCGCGATATTGCCAAGATCAAGGGTATCCGCAGCATCGAGTGCGGGATCGCGGCTGAGGTCGTGAAGTACAACTTCGAAGTGGCGCCGATATCGTGATCGAATACGTCGTCGACGAACTGGATCGCAAGATCATCGACAAGCTCACGAGCGATGCACGGGCGAGTAATCGCTTGTTGGCGCAGTCGTTGGGGGTCACCGAAGGTACGGTCCGTGGTCGTATCAAGCGTCTCGAGGCGGCCAATCTCATCCGCTTCACGGCAGTCACGAACGTCGCCTCCATCGGCGCGCCGAAAGTGGTGCTGATCGGTATTCAGGCGCAACTCAGCGAAGTGCAAAATCTTTGTATGCGTATCACGGCGATGCGCGAGATCGGCTGCGTGATAGCGATGGCGGGCCGCTACGACATCCTCTGCATCGGTCTATTCAGCACGCTCGAAGAGATTGTCTCGATCGCCAATAACCGGATTCTGGCGCTGCCTGGCGTGCGCCATGTCGAAACCTCCATCGCCGTGTCGACGCTGAAATACGATCATCGCGTCGCCAAGATCATCACGCGCAAGCGCGACGGCTAAATCTCTTGGTGGCGCACGACTCTGACGATTTTGACTTCGTCATCGTCGGTGCTGGTTCGGCGGGCTGCGTGCTTGCCAACCGAGTGAGTGCGGGCGGGCGTTACCGGGTTGCACTGCTTGAGGCCGGCGGCCGTGCAAAGAGTTTCTTTGTGAGTATGCCCATTGGTTACGGTAAGATCGCCTTCGAACCGGGGCTAAGTTGGCACTATTTTTCGGCACCCGAGCCTGGACTCGATGGTCGACGCGTTTTGTTACCGCGTGGCAAGGGGCTCGGTGGCTCGTCGAACATCAACGGACTCATTTACATCCGCGGCCAGGCGGCCGACTATGCCGACTGGGCGGCGGCGGGGGCGACGGGGTGGAGCTGGTCCGACGTGCTGCCGTGGTTCCAGAGGTCCGAGCTGCGTGTCCAACAGGCCATCGAGAGAGATTCGACCAACGATGCGGTGATCGCCGCATTTGCAGCGACCGGCACTCCGGCCACTGCAAGTTTTAATGACGGCGCACAATGGGGTGGCGGCTACTATGACGCCATCATCGATCGCGGTGAACGTTGGTCAGCCGCACGCGTATTTTTGGATCCCGTTAAGGATCGCGAAAATCTCGAGATTCGTACCGCGGCGATCGTTAGGCGCGTTATTTTAGAACGCGGGGATGCGGGATTCAGGGCGAGTGCCGTCGAGTGCGATCTCTATGGCGAGCGCAAGCTCTTTCGCGCGCGACGCGAGGTCATTCTTGCGGCAGGGGCCTACCACAGCCCGCAACTGCTGCAGTTATCAGGTATTGGTAATGCGCGATTGCTCGGGGAGCACGGCATTAGCGTAGTGCTCGATCGGCCCGCCGTGGGCGCCAACCTGCAGGATCACTACGTCGTCCCCATGGGCTTTCGAGTCAAACCCGGTGTCTTCAGCTACAACGGCGAGCTCGCCGGTTGGGGTTTGTTGCTCAATTTTTGGCGTTATCTGCTGCAGCGCAGTGGGCCCCTCACCATTCCCGCAGCGCAGAGTGGCGCTTTCGTGCGCAGCAACCCGGCGCAACCGCGCCCTGACCTGCAATATCACTGTTTGCCGGTGACCGGTGATCTCGAGGTCGCGGCCAATGGCGGCAAGGGCGCGCTCAGCCAGTACCCGGGCCTTACCATCGCGCCCTGTGTCATGCGTCCGGTATCGCGGGGCGAGGTGGTGATTGCTGCGATCGATCCGCTGA
>VGTW01000022.1 GCA_016874555.1 Gammaproteobacteria bacterium
GCGGAGTTTGCGCTCGTGGTGAGTTCACCCGAGAAGCTGCCTTCGCCGTATCCCGGGAAATAGAAATTGAAATCGAGCGGTGCGCCGAACTGCAGATTGCCGAAGTTGGAGCCCGGTCGACCGTAGCCCTGCATGGCACCGAGGATGGTCATCATGCGCGCCCATTGCGCGCCCATCGGACTGCGACCGGCGCCGCCCAAACCCACGCCCCAACCGCCTGCACCGAGATAGGTTTTCTTTGCGCCCCACTCGCGAGCCAGCGCCCGCACATCGCGTGCCGGCACTCCGGTCTCGCTGGCCTGCCACTCGGGTGTCTTGGCGATGCCGTCGCTTTCGCCCAAGACATAAGCCTTCCACTCATCGAAGCCCGTGGTGCGCCCTTCGATGAATTGTTTGTCGTAGAGACCTTCGGTGATCCAAACGTGGCAGATCGCCTGCGCCAAGGCGGGGTCGGTGCCGGGCTTGGGCGAAATCCACTTGCCGCCGAGGTGCGCAGCGGTGTGATTGAGATAGGGATCGATATGAACCATCTTGATGCCGAGTTTTTTTGCCCACTCGCGGCGCTCGGTGCCCTCGAAGCCGTAGGTGGCATCCGGGTCGCTAGACCAGAAGACGATCATCTCGGCTTCTTTGAGACAGTCCTCGACCGTGCCGTAAAACTCGGGACAGCCAAGTCGTAGGCTGTTGCCCCAGTGATGCATCGCGCCCCAGAACCAGCCTTCCCAACTGTCTGGTGTGTGCACGAGCTTGGTGACGCCGATGAGGTTCCAGAAGCGGTTGAAGGCACTCATGTAGTGCCCGAGATTTCCCCACTGGTGATGCGAGCCGTTGGCGACGCAAACCGCGCCTGGGCCTACTGCCTTAGCGCGCTTGATTTCTTTGCTGACGATATCGAGTGCTTCGTCCCAGCTGATACGCACGAACTTCGACTTGCCGCGATTCTGGATGTTGCGCTCGCCGTCGGGGTCGAAGTCGACGCGTTTCATCGGATGCAGAATGCGGTTTTTCGAATAGACCATCGACTTCAGGCAGAGGCCATGCGTCGCCACAGTGGTACGGCGGCTTGGCTTGAAGGTTTGACCGCGTGCCTTGATCGACCAAGAGTCGGCATCGCTGTGGTCAAAATCGATGGGCGTGGTACGGATGATCTTGCCGTCCTTCACATAGACGAAAATCGGTCCGCTGTTGGTGCCGTTTGTGTAGCGTATGACGCCATCGCCCATATCGGTGCCGGCTTTCCAGGTGACGGTCTCGAGACGCGTGAGGGTCTGCATGAACCACACGGCGAGATCGTCCGGACCATCGAAGCCGATCTTGAAATTCTTTGCCGCGTCGATGCGCTCGAGCATGTCGAAGGGCGGGGTGAGAAAACCCTCGGCGATCTCGCGGTTTTTGAAGTGGATGGTGAGGTCGGGCGCGGCATGGAGCCCCGCACGACTTTTGATCTTGCCATTGCGCAGCTCGATCCAGCGGCCCCCGGGCACGTCACGCAGGCGGAACTGGGCGACGAGATTACGTTCGCGCAGGCGCGCGCCGTAAGCCGGATAGAGCTTCGACATGGCCCGCATGGCTTGCGGGATACCCCATAACAATACCGAGAGATTCATCCGCATACTCCGGAAGGTCCTTTTAGAAAAACTAACATAGGGTGGCGGCAGGCCGAGAGTGGCTCCCGGCGCAGCCCGCAGCGCGGTTGATCTCGGCCTTTGCGCCTAGGCGGCGGCGACCCCGAGCAGGCTGCCGACGAACCAGGAAATGAGGCCGGCGCCGCCACCGATCAGGACCATGCGCAGCGCGCCCCACCACGCATCGCGACCGGTAAACAGGCTGATGGTCATGCCGACGCCAGCGAGCGCTACGACCGTGATCCCAATCGTCCAAAAAATGGCGCCTGCAGCGGCGATACCGAGCAGCGGGCCGATTAGGGACGGCAGCAGTGGCAACGCCGCGCCGATCGAGAAGGCGAGGAACGAGGACAGTGCCGCCCCAGTGGGCGAGCCGAGATCATCCGGGTTGAGCCCGAGTTCTTCGCGTGCCAAAACCTCAAGCGCCTGCTCGGGTCGCGTAACTAGGGCGCGGGTCATTTCGCGGGCCTGGTCTATATCCATACCGCGCGCGGCATAGATAAGCGCGAGTTCCTCGGCTTCTTCTTCGGGGTATTCGTCGAGTTCTTCTTTTTCGAGAGCGATTTGATATTCGTGCATATCGCGCTGCGAACGCACCGACACATACTCGCCCGCCCCCATCGACAGCGCGCCGGCGAGCAAGCCTGCGACACCGGTCAGCAGCATCGTACTCGGCGAACTGCCGGCACCGGCGACACCCATGATGAGCGCCGCATTCGAGACCAGGCCATCGTTGATACCGAACACCGCAGCGCGCAGAGTGCCGCCCGACACGGCACGATGGCGCTGACCCACTTGCGAAATCGAGGTGGGCATTGCGTGGCCAGCGGTTATTCTGCCCGAGTACACCGACACGCCCCGCAGTTTCATGGCGGCGAGCACATGTCGTGCCGCGCGAGGACCGATGCGATCAACTAGAGCGGCAACAATACGGGCGCGGATCGAGGGCTGAAAGCGGTAATCGCGGTCGGGCTCGAGCGCCTGCCACTTGAGGGCTTGGTCTGCGGCCGCTTCGCCCAGCAGACGAAACATTCGGTTCTTCGCCGGATCGCTTTCACGCGCGGCGACATGGGCGTACAGCCACGCCGATTCCTTTTCGTGATACCAGCTGTCGAGCCCCCCGCTCACGCGTGCTGCACCCGACGACGGCTAGCGTTCGCGGCCATCGTCGTCGAGGTCCTCGTCTTCGTCCTCGTCCCAGTCGTCATCTTCATCGTCTTCTTGGTCCCAATCGTCATCCTCATCCTCGTCCTTATCGGACCAGCCTTCTGGCTCGGCGATGAGTTCTAGGTCGAACTCGTGCCACTCTTCGAGATCGAGTTCTTCGATTTCGCCATCGAGGTATTCGACTTCGATGATTTCAACATCTTCGTCCACCGAGAGCACGCGAAATGTTTCATCGTCCTCGACGTTTTCGTACCACTGGCCCTTGACGGGTTCGTAATCTCTGCTCACGGCTATACCTCAACACGGAGAATATGAGCTCTGATACGGGATTTTACTGCCACTCTCAACTATAGTGCCACGCGTTCAGGACGCTTCTACATGCCCGCCCGTGTACAAACCAGTCCGTCTGCCTCTCCACTCAGCCGTGCCCGCCGCGTCGTGGTCAAGGTCGGGTCGGCTTTGCTCGTCGATGGTGCAACCGGACGCCTGAATAGGGCTTGGCTCGAGTCATTGATCGAAGATGTCGTGCGGCTGCGCTCGCAGGGCAAGGAGGTGGTACTTGTGTCCTCGGGCGCCATTGCGCTCGGGCGGCGCCATCTCGGTTTGGCAAGGGGTCCGTTGCGCCTCGAGGAGAGTCAGGCGGCAGCGGCGGTCGGCCAGATCCGCCTCGCGCATGCCTACAAAGAACTGCTCGAGCAGTGGGACCTGCAGGTAGCGCAAGTGTTGCTGACGCTCGAGGATAGCGAGCAGCGGGTGCGCTATCTGAATGCCCGCGCCACGCTCAATACCTTACTCGAGTGCGGTGCGATTCCGGTCATCAATGAAAACGATACGGTGGCCACAGCCGAAATCCGTTACGGCGATAACGATCGTTTGGCGGCACGGGTAGCGCAGATGGTGAGCGCCGATTGCGTGCTACTGCTCTCCGATATCGACGGTCTCTACACGGTGGACCCGAACCGGTACGCCACGGCAGAGTTCATTCCGCTGGTTCGCGAGATCACGCCAGCGATCGAAGCAATGGGCGGCGAGTCCGCCTCCGACGTCGGTCGTGGGGGCATGGCGACCAAAATTATTGCAGCAAAGATAGCGATCGCTGCTGGCGCGCATTTTTGCATCGCTGCCGGTTCGCCGCGGCATCCGGTGCGCCGGATCGAACAAGGCGCACGCTGCACCTGGTTCAAACCGAAATCGTCACCGGTCGCGGCGCGCAAGCAGTGGATCGCAGGCACGTTGCGGCCAGCCGGTGAACTCGTGGTCGATGCCGGCGCGGAGTGTGCTCTGCGCGCGGGCAAGAGTCTGCTGCCTGCGGGTGTGACCGCGCTACGCGGTCGCTTCGAGCGCGGCGACACGGTAAGCGTTGTGAATGGCCAAGGGTGCGAACTAGCGCGCGGAATAGTCGCGTACTCCGATGCAGAGGCGGCGCAAATCCTCGGTCGTCGCAGCGGCGAGATCGCCGAACTGCTCGGCTTCGGGGGTCGCGATGAGCTTATCCACCGCGATGATCTGGTGATGCAGTGACTGACGCGACAGCGACGGAGACTGCAGGGAACGCCGCACTTGCCACGCTAATGCAACGCTTGGGTGCTGCCGCTCGCGCAGTACAACCGGTACTCGCGCGGGCCACGTGTGCGCAAAAAGATCACGCCTTGATCACCGCAGCCGCGGCGCTGCGGCGTTCGCTGCCATCGCTGCTCGCAGCGAACGCGCGCGACATGCAGGCCGCCGAGGCGCGCGATCTGTCAGCGGCGATGCTCGATCGCTTACGGCTCGATGCGACACGCATCGAGGCGATGGCACGTGGGCTCGAGGATATTGCGGCGCTACCGGATCCGGTCGGTCGCAGTCTTGCCGAGTGGACGCGACCCAACGGCCTGCGCCTCGCGCGGGTAGCGGTGCCGCTAGGCGTCATCGGCATCATCTATGAAAGTCGCCCGAACGTGACCGCCGATGCCGGTGCGCTGTGCTTGAAGTCGGGTAACGCGGTGATCCTGCGTGGTGGCTCGGAGAGCCTGCATTCGAGCGCGGCGATCCACGCGTATTTGGTCGAGGGCTTGCACGCCGCGGGTCTGCCTGAAGCCTGCGTGCAATGCGTACCGGTGGCCGATCGCGATGCCGTTGGCATGCTGCTCGCCGGTCTCGATGGCGCAATCAATGTCATCGTACCGCGCGGCGGCAAGGGTCTGGTGGCCCGCGTGCAGCGCGAGGCGCGAGTACCGGTGATCGGTCACCTCGACGGCAACTGTCATCTTTATATTGATCGCGATGCCGATCTTGCGATGGCGATGGCGATCACGCTCAACTCCAAGCTGCGACGTACTGGGGTTTGTGGTGCGGCGGAAACTTTACTCGTCGATCGTGCGGCGCCGCCCGCGTATCTGCCGGCGCTCGTTACTGCGCTACTCGATGCGGGCTGCGAGGTGCGCGGCGATGCAAGCGTGCAACAGGTTGATGCGCGTGTAACCGCAGCGGTCGAGGCCGATTGGGATACCGAGTTCCTCGATGCGATCATCGCCGTGCGTGTGGTCGATGGCGTCAGCGAGGCGATAGCGCATATCGCGCGCCACGGCTCATCGCATACTGAATCGATCATTACCGGCAACGAAGCCACAGCCCGCGAGTTTCTCGAGGGCGTAGACAGCGCGATCGTGCTGCACAATGCCTCCACGCAATTTGCAGATGGCGGCGAGTTTGGCATGGGCGCCGAGATCGGTATTTCTACGGATCGTTTTCACGCGCGCGGCCCGGTGGGTCTTGAACAGCTGACAAGCTATAAATATGTGGTTCGCGGCTCGGGGCAAATCAGACCCTGAGCGTCACTTCATTGCTGCCGGCTATTGGCCCGTGCGGCGCTTCAGGAGCTTAAGTGCGCCACCCTGCAAAGAAAACACGGCCGAGAGGCCGCGCTCACGCAGCGCTCGTGTGGTGCTAAGGCTACGTGCGCCCCGCGTACAGACGAGCAGGTAGCGCCCTTCAGCGGGCAGGTTCCGTCCTTCGAGCAATTCGTGCATCGGAATCGCGAGGGCGGGCAGGGGCAGCGGCATCACCACGATTTCTTTGATGTCGCGGATATCGATCAAGGCATAGCCCGCATCGACGGCCATTTGCAGATCGTCGAAGTGTAGCTCAGGCAAGCCCTGTGCCTGCTCGGACCGCCGCTGCTGCTTGGCTTTTTGCAGTGCGTTCGCCGCTAGCATGCAGCGTCCCGCGCAATCGCCGCGCCGCCGTGCACGGATGCGCGTGGTGCCAAGGCCGAGTAGGTCGACCGTGAGAACCTCGTCGCCGAGCCGTCCCGGTAGATCAAGCAGCAACTTCAGGGCCTCTAGCGCTTGCAGACTGCCGAGTACGCCTGGCACGGGGCCGAGCACGCCGGCCTCCGCGCAGTTATCGACCACGCCGTCGCGCGTGGCTTCGGGCCACAGGCAACGCAGACAGGCACCAGCGCGGCGCGGATCAACCACCTGCAGCTGCCCCTCGTACTTATGAACGCTGGCAAAGATGGCGGGTAGACCGAGCGCATGAGCAAGATCATTGAGCAAAAATTTGGTACCGAAGTTATCGCTGCAATCGATGAGTAGCTCGGCATTGGCAAGCAGGCTCTCAGCGTTCAGCGCATCGAGTCGCTGCGCGTGCACCTCGACTGCAACCTCCGGATTGAGTGCGCGTACCCGGACCGCTGCAAGTTCGGCTTTGGCTTGCCCGCAATCGGCGAGCGCGTACCATGTCTGACGATGCAGATTGGAGGGCTCCAGTTGATCGCCATCGATGATGATGAGTCGACCGACACCGGCCCCCGCCAAAAATTGCAGCACTGGCACCCCGAGACCGCCAGCGCCCACCACCGCGATTCGCGCGGCGCGCAGTTTAACTTGGCCGGCCGTACCCACTTCGCGCAGAGTCGTCTGCCGTGAGTAATCGGGCGCGAGCGCCGCGGGTTGTGCGTGCGCATGCGCGCGAGCGTGATCGTGATCGTGATCGTGTGCGTGTGCGTGTGCGTGTGCGTGCTGCGGTGCGGTGGCGCAGCGCTCGCAGTTCACCCAGCCCGAGTCACCACTGGCGTAATACTCTTTTTTCCATATAGGAACGCGGTGCTTGACCTCGTCGATGATGTAGCGACAGGCCTTGAAGGCTTCATCGCGATGCCGCGCGCTGACGCCGACCCAGACGGCAATTTCGCCGAGCGCCAGATCGCCGACACGATGCACACAACGTACGTTATCGACACCGTATTTCGCGCAAGCCTCGGCGATGATGCGCTCGCCCTCGCGCACGGCGAGTTCAGCGAAAGCCTCGTACTCGAGGTGGGTGACCTCTCGGCCTTCATTGTGATTGCGCACCCAGCCTTCGAAAGCGGCATGGCCGCCGCAGCGAGGATCAGCAAGTTCGCGCTGCAGCGCTGGCACATCGACGGCCGTGGCGCTGAAACGGAAGGAGGTGTGATTAGCAGGCGAGCGCTTCATATTGCTCGGCGTCAACCGCCGGAGACGGGTGGAATGAAGACGACGGCGTCGCCATTTTGCAAGGGTTGATGCCAATCGCCGAATTCAGCATTTACAGCGACTGTCAGCATTTCAAGCGGTAAACTGAAACCGTACTTCGCTTTTAACTCGGTGTAGAGCTCAGCCGGCGTGTGTGCTGCGGTGATGAGTGATTCGTCGCTGCGACCGGCTTGCTCGCGCAGCAGTGCGAAGTACTGCACCCGTAAGGTGAGCGATGAGGCGGCGGTGGCGCATAGCGTTTGCATGGTTTGCCAATAGTCCGTGGTGGAATTGACGTTGTCGAGAGCGGCGGCTTGCAGCGGTTCGAGCAACTTCGCCGACTGTTCCAGCAGAAATTTCCGCGGGCAGTTCCGCCCGGCGGCGGCGTAGCGTGCGAGCGGCAGGGCTGAGGCCGACTCGTACACGGCACACAGCGGTTCGGGCAGGCCGTCGTGACTCGAACGGTACGCGGTGGCAAGCCCGGCGCGATCCCGATGTTTTTCGAGATGTCGCAAGGTCGCTTCGTCCAGAAAAGGCAGATCACAGGCGAGCACTAGCCATGCTGCTTCGGGATGTAGCTGCTGTGCTGCCAGGATGCCGGCGAGGGGTCCCAGGTGCTTGTCTCGATCGACAATCTGCGGATAGCGACTGCGCAGCGGGTCTGCGGCCTGATCGGCGCGTACCGCGACGTAGGCTTGGTCGGTCACGTTGGCCAACAAATCATAGGCCGCCTCGAGCTGGGTGCGGCCGTGGTACTGCAGCGCAGCTTTGTCACGGCGCATGCGCGTGCTTCGCCCTCCGGCAAGCAGCAGGCCGAATAGCGGCGACACGGGATCCATCATCGGTAATTCATCGTGATTTCGCGGCGCGCTTGAAGTTGTGCTTGCCACCGCGCTTGGCGAGCAGCCGAACGCTCTCGATGACGATGTCGTGGGAGAGCGCCTTGCACATGTCATAAACGGTGAGGGCGGCGACCGTGGCGCCGGTGAGCGCCTCCATTTCGACGCCCGTCTTGTGCGTGGTGCGCACCGTGCAACGGATAGTGATCCGGCCGCTGCGCGTCGAGTCGATGTCTAGCTCGCAATGATCGATCGGCAACGGGTGACAAAACGGAATGAGTTCGCACGTGCGCTTGACAGCCTGCACCGCCGCGACCACTGCGGTGTCGAATACCGGACCCTTGTGGGTACGATGACCGGTGGCAGCGAGCGCGCGGGCCACGGCAGTGGGCAGGTGGATACGCGCTTCGGCAGTGGCCACGCGTGCGGTGATTTCTTTGGCGCCAACATCAACCATGGTCGGTCGCCGCGTGGCATCGAGGTGGGTGAGTCCGACCGTCGATTTACTCTGCTTCATGGCCCATCTCACCCGCCGATGTAAAACATTTCGACTTTGCGACCCGCGCGGACCAGCACGCCGCGTCGTTCGCTGTAGCGGTCGTCGCGGCGTCGCCAGATGCCACGCAGCAGATCGAGTAATTCTTCGTCGCTTGCACCGGTGCGCAGCGGCGCGCGCAGGTCAGTGCCGAGCATGGCGAACAGGCAAGTGTACAGCGTGCCGTCGGAGGACAGGCGCGCCCGCGAGCAGTCGCTGCAAAAGGGTTGTGAGACCGAAGAGATAAAACCGATCTCGCCTTCGCCATCATCAAACGCGTAGCGTTCGGCGACTTCGCCATGATAGTTGCGTTCACGCGGCGTCATCGGCCAGCGCGCCGCGATCGCAGCCGCCAGTTCGCGCGAAGGCACGACCCGCTCGGCCTTCCACTCGTTGCGGTTGCCGACATCCATATATTCGATGAAGCGCACGATCACGCCCGTACCGCGAAAACGCTCGATCAATTGCAGCGCGGTGTGCTCATTGACGCCGCGCTGGATCACCGCATTTACCTTGATGGGTGCGAGCCCGGCGAGACGCGCCGCCTCGATGCCGGTGAGCACTTCGTCCACACCACCGAAACCACCACTCATTTTTGCAAAGACTGCCGGGTCAAGGCTGTCGAGACTCACCGTTATGCGCGTGAGGCCCGCGGCTTTCAGTTCGGTGGCGTACTTGGCGAGCAACATGCCATTGGTCGTAAGCGCGATATCTTCGATGCCCGGCAGGGTCGAGAGGTCGCCCACGAGATCGGTGAGGTTGGGCCGCAACAGCGGCTCGCCACCCGTAATACGCAGCTTGCGCACGCCGAGCGTGGCGGCGAGGCGAGCGAGGCGAATGATCTCTTCGAAGGAGAGTCGTTCCGTCGACTTCAGAAACCGATAGCCCTCATGGAAGGTGTGCTGCGGCATGCAGTACGGGCAGCGAAAATTGCAGCGATCCATCACCGAGATACGCAGGTCGCGCAGCGGACGGCCAAGACGATCGCGAGGAGATTGCAGTTCGAGCATGATTTTTTTGATTGGCTTACCAGCGATAAAGCCGGGTCACGAAACCCCTTGCATAGGTGTTGGGGCCGGGCGGCAGCTCAACGAAACCATCGGTGCCCGTCAGTGCCGCGAAATCGCCCGAGCCGTTGGTCGGGCAGGGATGGGCCCAGTTACGGCCCCACTCGTCATTCTGCAAGCGGACCGGCATGAAACTCGTAAGCGCACCTTTTACTTCGACGGGCGAAGCGATAGCAACTTTTTCGGGCGCGCGCGTCGTCTTGCCCATCGCCGCATAAAGACCGGGCACGACATATCGCGCGAGGCACACGAGGGTCGAGACCGGATTACCGGGCAGGGCAAAAACGGCCGTGCCGGTCGGACCGACGCCGAACCACATGGGTTTACCGGGGCGCTGCGAAATCTTGTGAAACACTTCGCGCACCCCTAGTTCAGAGAGCGCGCGCGGCACGAGATCGAGTTTACCCACCGAGACACCGCCCGAGAGGATCACTACGTCGTGCGTGTCGAGATGCGCGCGCAAGCGGCGTCTCAGGGCTTCGAGATCATCAGGCAGGTGGTCGTCCGCGATTCTTTGAAAGCCGCGTTGGCGCAGCGCGGTGACGATGCCGTACGCATTCGAGCGGCGCACTTGGTGCGCTTCGATCAAATCGCCTGGCTCGACGACTTCATTGCCAGTCGACACGACGATGATCGTCGGCTGGGCGCTGACCCGAATACGCGGCATGCCGGCGCCCGCGGCGACTGCGATCTCCGGTGGCCCAAGATGCATCCCTGCCGAAAGCAGCAGCGTGCCCTGGGCGGTGTCCGAGCCACGCCGATGCACGTTCTGTCCGGCCATTACTTTGACCTGATCTTTAAGTAGCGCGTGGCCATCCTGCAGATCGAGCTGTTCGACCGGCACGATCGCATCACAGCCGGCGGGCAATACGGCGCCCGTCATAATTTCGATGGCTTGATCATCACTCGCTAAAGTGAGCGGTACATCGCCCGCAGCCTGCAGGGCCTGAATCTGCAGGCGGCGCCGACCCATGGCGACCGCCGAACTTGCTACCGCGATGCCATCCATCGCCACACGATCGAACGGCGGCTGATCACGCTCGGCGTAGACGTTTTCGCGCAGCACTGCGCCCGTGCATTGCACGAGTGGCAGCGATTCGATAGGCAGGCAAGTGAGTTGCTGGCTGATGAGGGCGTCAGCTTCGGCGGGGGAAATCATGTCGGGAGTGTATCCCGGCACGTCTGATCGGCAACCCGCGCGGTGGCGGGCGCCCTCACTTCTTGGCGTTCTTTTCCTTGTACACGCGGATCTGCGCGTTCAAGCGATCGGCGAGGCCCTGCGCCTCATCGACGGCTGCGTTCTGCTTCTGCGCAAGAATCTTGACGCGCTCGGTCTTTTGCTCTTCGTTGAGTTGCGGGTTCGCTGCGAGTGCGGCGTTGTGCTCGGTCTCAAGACAGCCTTGGTATTCGGTGATCGAGGCATCGAAGGCCTTCACGGCACGCTGACCCGCCAGCATCTGCTCGAGCGTCGAGGTGTTGCCATCCGGAATGCTGTCCGGGGCCTTGGGATAAGTGCAGGCAGCGAAGGCAGACCCAGCCCCGAGGGCGGCAATCACGGCGAGGAAAAGCAGCGTCTTCATGTCGGTTCTCCGGACAAGCTCATAAATCGGTCGGCTAGGTTGTAATCACTGTATCTTAAGGGTGGCAGGAGCCGGGTGCTAGACTGTTGGTCGGGCGCCCGTAGCTCAGTTGGATAGAGCATCAGGCTTCGAACCTGAGGGTCGGGAGTTCGAATCTCTCCGGGCGCGCCAATTCGACGGAGTGAAGCCGAACGGAGAGTGGAGCGATGCAGTACAGCCGGCGCCCGCGGCGCATTGTTCCAACACTGTTTTTTCTGGCTTGGCTCACGGCCTTGCCGCCGCTCGGATCGGCCGCGGAGCGCATATTCCATCGCGTCGGCACCGACGACCCGTCTACTGTTGACCCGCACCGTGTTGCCGTCCCGGGCGAGCAGCTGATCGTCTTCGATCTTTTCATGAGCCTGACCACACCGGATATGGCGGGTAAGCCGACGCCGGGTTCTGCGGAATCCTGGACCGTGAGCGCCGACGGCAAGACCTATGTTTTCAAGTTGCGACCCAACCTGCGCTGGTCTGACGGGCGACCGCTCCCGGCGGAGGACTGGGTGTGGTCGTTCCGGCGCATGCTAGATCCGAAAACCGCCTATCCGCTCGCCTCGCGACTCTTTCCCATTCGTAATGCGCGCGCGGTGGCTTCAGGACAGATGCCGGTAACGGCGCTTGGGGTCTCGGCCATTGATGCACGCTCGCTCGAGATCGTACTTGAAAATCCGACGCCTTATTTTACGGACACGATCATGGCGGCCGCCATGCCAGTGCCACGGCACATCGTCGAAAAATTCGGTACGGCGTGGACTCGGCCGGAAAACTTTGTCAGCAACGGCGCTTTCGTGCTCGCTGAGTGGCGGCCGAACGGCTATGTGCGTCTGCAGCGTAATCCCAATTTTTGGGGTGCGATGCGCGTGCAGCTCGATGGCGTGTATCACTATCCGCTCGGCAATCCGACCACGCAGGTACGACGCTTTGAGGCCGGTGAACTCGACTTCGTCATGACCGTGCCACCCGAGCGCGCCGAAGAATTGCACAAGCGCAATTCTAAGGTGGTGCATGTCATGCGCGGTTACGTGAACGAAGTGCTGGTGTTCAACACGCGTAAGGGGCCGACCAGCGATGTGCGCGTCCGACGTGCTTTGTCGATGCTGATCGATCGTGAGGTGATCGCGCGTAAGGTGATCGGCGTCGAGGGGGTGGGCGCCTGGTCGTTCGTGGCGCCTGGCGTGCCCAATTACGGCTTAGCGGCAAAGCCCGACTTCGCCGCGTGGTCGGCCGCGCAGCGACGCACGGAGGCTGCGAAGTTATTGAGCGCGGCGGGCTATGGTCCCGCCAAGCCGCTCCAGATGCGACTCGGTTTTCCGAGCACCGAGCTCAACCGCAAAGTGGCGGTGGCGATTGCGGCGATGTGGTCGCAGGGCGGCGTGAAAGTCGAAATGCAGCAAAAAGAGACCAAGGCGCTGGTGTCGGAAGTCGGGGTGGGGGATTTCGATGCGGCCCGCTTCGTTTGGGTGGCCTCGGCGACCGATCCGTATGCGTACCTCGAAAGGCTGCTGTCGGTCGGCACCTCGGTGGGTATCAACACTTCGGGTTACCGCAACCCGGCGTTCGACGCCAAGCTCGATCAAGCCTCGCGCGAAGTCGACCTGACCCGCCGTGCGGCGATCTTGCGCGAGGCTGAAGCCGTAGCGCTGGCTGATCAGCCGGTGGCGCCGATTTATTTTGGTGTGGGCCGCAGGCTGGTGGCCGAGCGCGTGCGTGGTTTCAAGGATAATCCGCGAGGCGTATATCTGAGTTGGTTGCTCGGTGTGAATCCCTGAGGGCGATTCGGCCGTTCGAGGAGAGGTCGATGTCCGCAACTCCATCCCCTTATTTACCGAACTTCACCGAGAAGACTCGTCAAGATTTCGTACTTTCTTTGAAGCGCATCGCCAATGGGCAGGTGCAGCAGCGCGTGCGCGAGATCTGGAACAGCGAGGTGCTGCCCGCAGTCAGTCGTGGCCGTGGCGCAGCGCCGCAACACTGGCGCGAGGTCGCAGCGCCGCTCGCGCGTACGCTGCCCTATCGGCAATGGGCGGTGTTTACGCATTACTCTCAGACCATGATGTGGCAGGCAGTCGAACACACTGCGCGCAGATTGGAGCCAGAGGTCAATCGTCGTTACGAGGCTGTGCGGCGCGGCCCCACGCGGGGCTCACTCGAACTCGAACCGAGTCAATCGGTGCCGCGCCCCATCGGCAACACCGAAATTCATCGGCAACCCCAAGGGTATGCGGGGCAAACCGTAAGCGAAGATATCGCGCCCGGACTGCGCTATCACGGCGCCACTATGATCTACAGCGTCGGCAAAGGCCGCACACACGCCGCGACCGATGGTCGCGGACAGTTGCTGATCGATGAAATCATCAAACGACGCTCGGGCTTCAAGCCGCGGCGAATTCTCGATCTTGGCTGCGGCATCGGTTTGCACGCTCAGCCGATCGCGCTGATATTCCCCGAAGCTGAGTACCACGCCATCGATGTGGCGCCGGGTTTGCTGCGCTACGCGCATCTGCTCGCCGAGGATCGTGGCGTCGCCATCCACTTTCATCAGCGCGACGCGGCTGACACGAAATTCGCTGCGGCAAGTTTCGATCTCGTGGTTTCGAACATTTTTTTTCACGAGACTAGTCACGAGCACCTGCCTCGCATTCTGCGGGAATGTCGTCGGCTGCTGGCGCCGGGCGGGCTCACCCTGCATGCCGATGTGGCGACACAGCCGAGTCGACTCGGTCTCGACGATCAGGTGATGAATGCTTGGCAAGATCTGTGGAACGGCGAACCGTTCTGGTCCGCGTTCGCCGAGTACGACATGCGCGAGCAATTGATCGCCGCCGGTTTTTCTGCCGAGCGCGTGTTTGCCGAGCACGTGAGATCGGGTGGCGGCGTCTCCTACGTGTTCGGTGCTGGATGAGTAGCGCCTATCCGCGGCTGTTTTCGCCGCTGACTCTGCGTCGTCAGTCGCTACGTAATCGGGTGGTTCACGCCTCCATGAGCACGCGCTACGTGAGCGAGGGTCGGGTCACTAATAAGCTCATCGACTATCACGTCAATCGTGCCCGTGGCGGCGCGGCGATGCTGGTTACCGAGCCGCTCAATCTTTTGCCGCGGCAACGCAACCCGCAAAAAGTCCGCGTGCTCGAGGCCGCCAATGCGCCGGGTCTGTCGCGCTGGGCCAGTGAGGTTCGATCTGCCGGGGCTTTGCTGCTTGGGCAGGTTCAAGATCCTGGCCGCGGTCGGCACCAGGCGGGTCGTAATCACGATGCGATCGGTCCTTCTGCGCTGCCCGATGATCTCAGTTGGACGGTGCCGCATGCGCTCGATACCGACGAGGTGGCGGCGCTGGTAAGCGACTTTGCTGCGGGTGCGTTGGTGCTACGCGATGCGGGCTTCGCGGGTGTCGAGATCTCGGCGGGGCATGGACACCTGTTTCATCAATTTTTGGCCGCGCGTTCCAACCGGCGTAACGATCGCTACGGCGGGGCGCTCGAAGCGCGAGTAAGACTGTTGACAGATCTTTGTCGCGAGTTGCGCGCGCGTTGCGGCGATGAATTTTTAATTGGCGTGAAACTGCCTGCTGAAGATGGGCTGGTGGGCGGTATTGGTGCCGAGGAGGCCGAGGGCATCACGCGGCACGTGCACGCGACGGGTGTCGTCGATTACCTAACCTGGTGTTGGGGTTCGCATTCCAGGCATCTCGGTTGGCACTTGCCCGATCTGCACGGTGTACGTTCGCCCTACGTGGCGCGCATCGCTGAACTTGGGCGACTTGCGCCCGGCGTGGCAATCGGTGCGCTTGGGCTCATCACCGATCCGAACGAGGGCGAGCGCATCGTGCGAGATGGGCTCGCCGATCTCGTTATGCTCGGTCGTCCGTTGGTAACGGATGCCGCCTGGGCGCGCAAGGCCGCGGAAGGGCGCGAGGCGCAGATTCGTTACTGCGTATCCTGCAATACCTGTTGGGGCGCAATCATTTCTCAGGGCACGCTCGCCTGCGATAACAATCCGCGCGTCGGCGAGAGCGATGAAGCGGATTGGCGGCCCGCGCCGGCGAACAAAGCGCGTCGCGTGGTGGTGGTCGGCGCGGGACCCGCGGGGCTCGAGGCGGCATGGGTCGCGGCGGCGCGTGGCCACGACGTGACGGTGTTCGGCGCCTCGGTCGAAGTCGGCGGCAAGACGCGCTTGCACACACTGTTACCGGGCGGCGAGAACTTGAGCAGCGTCTTCGATTACCAATTTCTGCGTGCTCGCGAGTACGGCGCGCGCTTTGCGCTCGGACAACGCACGAATCTCGCCGCGGTGCTTGCACTGGCGCCCGATGTCGTCGTGCTGGCCGCGGGCGCGACCCCGGCGTGGCCGGAGTGGTTGCCCGCCGACTATCGCGACGCCGAGCTTTTTCCCGATGTACGTACCTTAGCGAATTCTTTGGTTAGCCGATCGGCTACGACTGCGGTGGCGGCGCTGCCACGCACTCAAGGACTCGCGGTCGTCTACGATCATGATCACAGCGCCTTCACCTATGCGACCGTGCAGAGGCTGGCCGAATGCTTCAGCGAAGTTGCGATCGTGACTCCGCGCGAGGGTGTCGCCGAGGAAGAGCCCTTGGTCAACCGCCAGGGTATTCAGCGACGACTTGCCGAGCTCGGCGTGCGTGTCTACGGCTTTGCGCAACCGCGATTCGATGAGCGTATTACCGAGGGTCGATTGGCGCTCGGCAGTGTGCTCGTCGAGCGCGAACTCGCGGTGCTAGAGAACGTCGTGCTGCTCGCGCACGCGATGCCGCGTGTGCCGAACGACGAACTAACGGCACCCCTGCGCGCTGCCGGGGTCGAGGTGCACACGATCGGCGATTGTCATGCCCCTCGTTCGCTGCTGGTGGCGACGCAGGAGGGTAATCGCGTTGCCCTGGCGATCTGAGAGCGGCCTCGAGATCGAGCTCGCCGGTTTGTCGCTGCATCGCGACGGTCGAAAAATTCCGGAAGAAATCCCGTGGACACTGCGGTCCGGCGAGCGCTGGGTACTGATCGGTGCAAACGACACCGGCAAGACCCGACTGCTGAAAATCATGTTGGGTGCCGTTTGGCCAGATCCCGAGAGTCTTGCCGCACGAAGATATCTTTAGCGGCGTCGCCGCGTCGAGCTTGTCGATGTTGTCGATAATATTGCTTATCTCGGGCCCGAGCGCCAGGATCGTTACGAGCGGCATGACTAGCGTTTTCCGGCGTTGCAGATCGTAGGCACGGGTCTGATACGCAGCGGCACTGTGCAGGGTCCGCTGCGACTGTGACAAACCACCAAGGCGCTGAACTCGCTGCGGTCGATCTCGGGCGGCTGGCTGAGCGGCGATTTCTGCAGCTTTCTTTCGGTGAGCGACGACTCATGTTGCTCGCACGGCTGCTCGCCTCGCAGCCGTCCTGGCTGTTGCTCGATGAGTTGCATAGTCGCCAGACCGTACGTTTTCTCAATCGACATCCGGGCTCATGGGTGCTCTCTACGCATCGACGCGGGGAGATTCCGCACTCGGCGACGCATCTCGCGGAGATTTGCGCGGGCTGCTTGCTACGCGCAGGGCCCATCGCGGCAGACGATCGCAGGTCACGACCCCTGCCGCGACGCCGACTTTTGCCAGAGTCAGAACCCGAGCGTTTAATGAAAATGCGGACGATGCTCGTCGCCTGCGAACGGGCCGAGATTTATCTCGATTACCGACGTTGGCTGAAAGGGCTTGAGTTTGCGGTACACGGGGGCGAGTGCGGGAGGGTACACGGCAGTAATGGCACGGGCTAGAGCACGCTGTTACGCGCGCTTTATGGCCATTATCCCGCGGCACTCGGCGGCACATTCGGCGTAGCGGCACCGAGCCGGGTGGACGGCTTGTAGGGTTTCGTCGTTGGTGTGCGATCGACGCGCCACATCTGCAGTCCAATCCGTCGGTCGGCGCAAACGCGCTCGAAAAGGTCGTCAGTGGACTGCGCAGTAGCATCGGCCTCGATGCGCCCTCGACCCAAACCGAACGACGACGTGCCCTCGCGCTGTTGAACGAAATGGGGCTTGGCGAGCGGGCGGCTGAGCCGTTGGGTGCGTTGTTTTATGGTCAGGCGCAGCGCGCGCTCCTGCTGCGGCCGTAACTGCTGTTGCTTGATTAAGTATTCGCGGGCATCGAATGTCGAGACTCGCGCCTGGCTACGGGCGTGAATAGAGCGCTCCGTTAGGGATGCTGGTACCGTGGTTTTGACCAGCCATCATCGCGATGAGTAGTAGCGTGACTCCAACCCGAAAGATCGAATTGCGGCGCGGTAAAGTGCAACATGCTGGCGTTTTGCGCCAGCCTCGTGCGACCGGCTCGCGGTTGAGGGTGGCGCTCGTCAACGTTGGCGAGAGCGGTCAACGCGGATAATCTTGGTAATTGATCTTCGCCGCGGCAGCGGCTGTCGCGGACGTAATCCATGAAAAGACTTGGTGTGCTGTGGCTGGTCGTATTCATCAGCCTCGCGGGTTTTGGCATCACGACCATCCCGTTTCCGTTCGTTGCCGAAAATCTCGGGGCCTCCGATTTCTGGAAAACCTTCGGTGGTTCCGGGGTGTTCTCGCTCTTCCAGTTGATCGCCACGCCCATCTGGGGGCGCTTCAGCGACGCCTATGGACGCAAGCCGATCCTGATTCTGAGCACCGGCGGCACAATTCTCGCTTTTGCCTGGCTCGCCTCGGCCTCGACACTCGAATCTTTGCTGGTCGCGCGCGCTTTTGGCGGCATCATGTCAGGCAACCTCTCGGCAGCATTTGCCTATGCGACCGATGTGACAGATCCGCAAAATCGCGCCAAGGGGCTCGGGATCGTGGCTTCGGCGTTCGGCATAGGTTTTGCCGTGGGTCCACCGCTCGGTGGTTTGCTTGGTACCGATGGGGGCATCCCGAGCATGCACTGGCCCGGCATCGCCTCGGCGGCGCTCTCCGCGATCGCTTTTCTGGGCACGATTTTTTTGTTGCCGGAGAGCCTGCCCAAAGAATTACGCAAGCCGATCGCCAAAGCCAAGGCGCAGAGCGCGGCGGGTACCGGCGGCGAAGCTGACGCGGGCGGCGGCCCGCCGGTCAAGGCCATGCTGTCGAATCCGGTGCTGATTGGTCTTGTGATGTCCTCGCTTTTTGTCGCGATCGCAGCCGGGGCGATGCAGTCGGTGTTCCAGTTCTGGGGCCGCGATCTCTTCAACTACTCGCTACGCGATATCGGCGTGCACTTCATGGTATTCGCGCTGTTATCGGCTGTCGGGCAAGCGGGTCTCGTGGGGCCCCTCGTCAAGCGCTTTGGTGAAAAGCGCCTTTCTTTGATGGCCATCGGCGGCGTAGTGGCGGGCCTCCTGGTGTTTGCCACCGCACAGAACGATGCCATGGTGTGGACCGCGATCTGCGTGTTCGGTCTGGCTAACGGATTATTTTTGCCAGTCATCACCAGTCTGGTGTCCTTCGAAGCCGATGTGCGTTCGCACGGTGCGGTAATGGGCGTGTTTAATGCCTCGAGCAGTGCAGGACGCATCGTCGGGCCCGCGCTTTCGGGGCCGGTATACTTCAAGCTGGGACCGGCGGCGCCATTCGTGATCTCTGCAGTGCTGGCGATCATTGGCGGCATTCTGCTGAGTCGTGTGCGCGCCAAATCCGCTGCGGAATGACACGCAGCAGGCGACCCGTTTCAGCGGCAGATTGCAGAGCTGTTGGGTACTGGCTCTGCGCTAGCCGAGAGTCATTGTTGCGACTACGATCCGCTTTCCAAGGAGAACGCCATGAACACAGTTCACGATTTTTCGGCGCGTGCCATCGACGGTAAGGAATGTGTACTCGCCGATTTCAAGGGCAAGGCGCTGCTCATCGTCAATGTGGCGAGCAAGTGCGGGTTCACGCCGCAATATAAGGGGCTCGAGACACTGCAGCGCAAGTATGCGGACCGCGGTTTCGCCGTGCTCGGTTTTCCCTGCGACCAATTCGGTCATCAGGAGCCGGGTAACGAGGAAGAGATCCGTAATTTTTGTTCGCTTAATTATGATGTGACCTTTCCGATGTTTGCCAAGGTCGAGGTCAACGGCAGCGGCGCGCACCCCTTGTATGAGCATCTGAAAACCTCGGCCAAGGGCATTCTCGGAACCGAAGGCATTAAGTGGAACTTCACAAAATTCTTGATCGACCGCGACGGGCGAGTGGTCAAGCGCTACGCGCCGAACGACACACCGGAGAGTCTGGAGCAGGATATCGAGGCCTTGCTTTGATGCGTGGGGTGATGTTGTTGCGGCGCGGTTTCGTCCTGTGTTCCCTGCCAGGGTTGGTGGTGCTCGCAGGCTGTGCAAGCGCGGGGTCAGCAAGTTCCTCGTCGCCCCAGCTGGCGGCGGCGCCGGTGATCGAGGCGAAGCCCGCAGGAGTGTGGCGCTCGGGTGCTATGGTGGCGGCCGCCAATCCGATCGCGGTCGATGCAGGCATCGAAGTTTTGAAGGCGGGCGGATCCGCGGTGGATGCCGCGATTGCCGTGCAAGCGGTGCTCGGTTTGGTGGAGCCGCAGTCGTCAGGTCTGGGTGGCGGCGCGTTCATAGTGCATTACGACGCCAAGACTGGCGATGTCATCACCTATGACGGTCGCGAGGTCGCGCCACAGGGCGCGACGCCCGACATGTTTTTGCGAGCTGACGGCCGTCCCATGGGCTTCATCGATGCAGTGCGCTCGGGTCGCTCGATCGGCGTACCGGGCGCTGTAGCGATGCTCGAGATGGCGCACCGCGAACATGGTCGACTGCCTTGGGGTCAGTCGTGGCGAGCGGCAGAACGTCTGGCCGAGCAAGGGTTCACCGTTTCGCCGCGACTCAATGAAATGATCACCGCAGCCGTGACGCGAGGCGGACTGCCGCCCGAGGCGGCGACCTATTTGACCACCGACGGGAAGACGCCCCGTGCCGTGGGCAGTAGGCTCGTCAACCCGCGCTATGCGTCGACCGTGCGCCTGATCGTAGCGCGCGGTGCGGCCGCCTTTCGCGAGGGGCCGCTTGCCGAAGAGATCGTGGCTGCTGCGCGTCGTGAGCCGACACCGGGCACGCTGTCACTTAAAGATTTACGCGCCTATCGACCCAACAGGCTCGAGCCCGTCTGCGGCGTTTATCGGGTGTATTTGGTCTGCGGCATGCGACCGCCATCATCTGGCGGTATTGCCGTGCTATCCGTACTCGGTATGGTCGAAAACTTTGATCTCGCCACCATGGGCAATACGACTGCGGGCTGGCATCACTTCATCGAGGCGCAGCGCTTGGCCTATGCGGATCGCGATACCTACGTGGCCGATGACCGCTACACCCACGTGCCTCTCGCGGGACTCATCGAGAAAGATTATCTGCGTTCACGGGCTCGTTTGATCGAGTCGAGTCACGCAATGGCAAAAGTCGAGCCGGGAAATCCGCCGGGCGCCACGCCGCGCGGACGCGACGCTACCGGTAACGGCACCGGTACCAGCCACTTCGTGGTGGTGGACGGTCATGGCAATGTGGTCTCTATGACCACCACCGTCGAGGGCTTGTTTGGTTCACGGCGCATGGCCGGCGGTTTCTTTCTCAACAATCAGCTCACCGACTTCAGTTTCAGACCAGTGGACGATGCGGGTGCATCGATCGCCAATGCAGTCGCTCCTGGCAAAAAGCCGAGATCCTCGATGTCGCCGACGCTGGTGTTTCGCGACGGCAAATTCGAGCTTGCCGTTGGCTCGCCGGGAGGCAACTCGATCATTGCCTACGTCAGTAAGGCGATCATCGGTATGCTCGACTGGAATCTCTCGCCCCAACAGGCGGTGGAGCTCCCCAACATGATTGCGCGTGGACCGATCGAAGCCGAAACTTCACGCGTCGATCTGCAAATGCTTGAAACTTTGGCCGGCATGGGTCATGTGTTTCGACGTGGACGTAATCAGGGCGAGGGCTCGGGTCTGCATGCGGTCAGGGTGATGCCCGACGGTCGCCTAGCAGGGGCCGCAGATCCACGACGCGAGGGCAAGGCGGTCGCGCTATATTGAAGGGGGGATACGGATGTCGCAGTTGCTCTATCGCAAGCCGGCGGTGGGTTTGCTCGGCTTGCTGATCGATTTTTTGACGCAGTCGCTGGGGCATATCATTGTACAAAGTTATGGAATCGGGCTTTGGCGCCCAGGTTTACACGGCGGCGCACGTAGTCGGCATCATCGGTTTCGGGATCGTCTGGCGTGGGCTTAAGCAGAATTAGCTCAAGGCGACCTGGATGGGTGTGCTCGGTGGTTGGCTGATTTGGATCGGTTGGTTCGAGTACTCATTCAAATTCTTTTCCGAACTCTATTCCGTGCCCGCATTCCCGGTCGATGTAGACGGCTATGCAGCCGCGCCACAGGCCGACATGCTACAGGCAACGATCACCATAATGTTTGCGATTTTGCTGCTTTATGGCGTGTTCAATCTGCAGACCAAGTGGGCAGTCATGCGTTTCTTCCACCGCAATCTGCGCTTCTCGCCCGGCATGCCGACGCCCGACAATCAGCGCAGCTTCGCGCGCATCACGTCGATAGAGGTCCTGTTCGTCACCTGGTTCTGCTACCAGTTCTGGCAGTACATAATCGACCTCGGCACCAAAGGGTTGGGCGTCAACGTGATTATGGGGGTGTACCTGCTGTGGTCGATCTGGGCGTTTTATTTCGTTTACAAGTGTGCGCGGCAAATCAGAACCGCCGCTGCGATTCGCTACGGGATCAGCGCCGGGATCGTGTTGTGGAGTTCGGCGGAAATGCCGGCGCACTTCGGCGCCTACCGCGAGTACTGGCTCTATCCTGCGGAGCATCCGATTTTCAAAACCCTGACCAGCATCGCGCTCTTGACGGTATTCGTGTTGCTGACACGAGGGCTGCGATCGCCTTAGCCGTCAGTAAAATCCGCATCAGTCAGTACCTGACGTTTGCGGAATAGCGACATCAGGAAGCGTCGACCGGCCTTGCCGCCGGTGAGCCAGGCGATGCGCGAGCCTGCCCTCTGCGGTTGCAGGATACGCTCGGCGAGCCACGGCGTGACCGTTTCGACGCGGTCAGCGAGGATGTTGTACACGCGGCGGGTGCGTATCAAATCTTTGGGGTTGTTGCTGCCCATGTCGCGCTTCAACAAATCGGTAATGACGATACCGGGGCTGAGGTAACACACTTTGACGGGGCCCTCGCGAGTTTCGCCGAGCAGAGCTTTATTGAAGTAGGTGAGCGCGAATTTACTTGCGCCATAGAGACTCATCCCCGGCGTGATCATCCCGTTCGAGCCGAAGCCTTCCATGTTGTAGATGGTGCCCGCGCCCTGCGCGCGCATGCCGTGCAGCGCGATCTGCGTGGCCAACATCATGCCGAGGAGGTTG
>VGTW01000023.1 GCA_016874555.1 Gammaproteobacteria bacterium
GACCCCCAGAGTTCAGCGCTGCGCGCAGATCTCACGGGCCTCGCATGCTGCGCGGTCACCGACCGCAGCCTCGGCTGCATTGCCTTCGAGCCAAAAATTCAGCGCGATGTCGTGGTACGCCGCCGCGATGGCCTGCACGCCTATCAACTAGCCTGTGTGATTGACGATGCCGATCAGGGCATCACCGATGTGGTTCGGGGTGCGGATTTGTTGGCGAGCACACGTTGGCAAATAGCGCTGCAGCAGGCTCTTGGCCTGCCCACACCGACTTATCTGCACTTACCGCTCGTCGTAGAAACCGACGGCAGCAAGCTCGCCAAGTCGCGGCACGCGGCAGCCATCGACCCGCAACTTGCCGTGCAACAACTGCGGCAAGTTCTCGACTGGCTAAAACAAGAATCGCCGCCTACCGAGTGTGCCTCGGCGGCGGCGATTTTGGATTGGGCTCGCGTTCGCTGGGAACCCGCGAGATTTGCGGGCACCGTGGCGGTGTCTTAGCGCGGCTCGACGTCCTTCATCGACAGGCGCACACGCCCCTGACGATCGACTTCGAGCACCTTCACCATCACCACGTCGCCTTCTTTGAGCTTGTCGGAGACCCGCTCAACACGCTCGTTGGAAATCTGCGAAATGTGCACGAGACCATCGCGGCCCGGCAGGATGGTGACGAAGGCACCAAAGTCCATGAGACGCGCGACGCGACCCTCATAGACCCGACCCACTTCCACGTCGGCGGTGATGAGCTCGATACGACGCTGCGCCTCGCGGCCCGCAGTGCCGTTGACCGAGGCGATCTTGACCGTGCCATCGTTCTCGATGTCGATCGTGGTGCCGGTTTCTTCGGTGATCTGCCGAATGACTGCACCACCCTTGCCGATGACGTCGCGGATTTTTTCCGGGTCGATCTTGAGGGTGATGATCGACGGGGCCCACTCCGACATCTTTTCACGCGCCGAAGTGATGACCTTGTTCATCTCGCCGAGAATATGCAAACGGCCCGACTTCGCCTGCTCGAGGGCAACCTTCATGATCTCGGGCGTGATGCCCTCGACCTTGATGTCCATCTGCAGCGTCGTGACGCCATCTTTGGTGCCAGCGACCTTGAAATCCATATCGCCGAGATGGTCTTCGTCACCGAGGATGTCGGTGAGGACCTTGTAGCGTCCACCTTCGAGCACGAGACCCATGGCGACGCCGGCGACCGGCGCTTTCAAGGGTACACCCGCATCCATCATCGACAGCGAAGCGCCACAGACCGAAGCCATGGACGACGAGCCATTCGATTCGAGGATCTCGGACACCACGCGCACGACATAGGGGAATTTCTCCATGTCGGGCATGACTGCCGCGACGCCGCGACGCGCCAGATTGCCGTGACCGATCTCGCGCCGCTTCGGACCGGACATCATGCCGGTCTCGCCCACCGAGAACGGCGGGAAGTTGTAGTGCAGCATGAACGGCTCGCGGTATTCGCCCTCGAGCGCGTCAATGATTTGCGAGTCGCGACCGGTACCTAGCGTCGTTACCACGAGCGCCTGGGTTTCACCACGCGTGAAGAGCGCAGAGCCATGCGTACGCGGCAGTACGCCGACTTTGATGGTGATCGGGCGAACCGTGAAGGCGTCGCGACCATCGATTCGCGGCTCGCCCTTCAAAATACGCTCGCGAACGATACGGCTTTCGAGACGGAACAACTGATCATCCACCTGATCGGCGCTGAACTTCGGTGCATCGCCACCGGCGAGCGCAGCCGTGACGGTTTTCTTGATTTCGCCGACGCGCGCATAACGCGTCTGCTTTTCGGTGATGCGATAGGCCTCAGCGAGTGAGTCGTGGGCCGCAGCGCGCACCGCGGCTTCAACCTCGGCCGCAGCAGTATTCGCTGCCCACTCCCAACGCGGCTTGCCGCATTCAGCGACGAGTTCGTTGATCACCTTGATCGCGCTTTGCATCTGCTCGTGACCAAAGACCACCGAGCCCAGCATGACTTCTTCGGAGAGGCAGCTCGCCTCGGACTCGACCATCATAACGCCGTCCTTTGTACCGGCGACCACGAGGTGCAGATCGGAATCTTTGAGCTGCTTGGCGGTGGGGTTGAGCAGGTACTGTCCGTCCTTGTAGCCGACGCGTGCGGCGGCAATCGGTCCGTTGAACGGTACGCCCGACAGCGCAAGTGCCGCCGACGAACCGATCATCGCCGGGATATCGGCGTCCATCTCGGGGTCGAGCGACACCACGGTCGCGACCACTTGCACTTCGTTGTAGAAGCCGTCGGGGAACAACGGGCGGATCGGGCGATCGATTAGACGCGACGTGAGCGTCTCTTTTTCGGTCGGACGACCTTCGCGCTTAAAGAAACCGCCGGGGATACGACCCGCGGCGTAGAACTTCTCTTGATAATTGACCGTGAGCGGGAAGAAATCACGTCCCGGGGCCGCTTGCTTGGCGGCGACGGCGGTACACAGCACCACCGTGTCACCGAGAGATGCGACGACGGCGGCGCCAGCCTGCCGCGCCATCTCGCCCGTCTCGAGCGTCATAGTGTGGGGACCGTACTGAAATGTTCTCTTGAATGGGCGCACTGTAAACCTCGTGAAAAAATCGACCTAAAACGGAAAGGCCGCGCTCCGACTAGAGAGGCGCGGCCTTTGCGGCCGCCTGGGTTAGCGGCGAAGCCCGAGGCGCTCGACGACGTCCTGATACCTCTGCGGCTGACGAGCCTTGAGGTAATCGAGGAGTTTGCGGCGCTGATTGACGAGCTTCACGAGACCCCGTCGGGAGGAGTGATCCGACGAATGAGCCGAAAAATGTTGCCCGAGGCCTGCGATACGCTCGGAGAGGAGCGCAATCTGAACTTCTGGAGACCCCGTGTCCTTGGGATCCCGGCGGAACACTGCCATGACTCCACCCTTTTTCTCTGTCGTGAGAGGCATTCTGAAAAACCCTTTTAAATCTTGGTAGTTACGGTCGAATGGAAGGGCGCGAATTGTACTCGCTGACTTTTTGGGCCACAAGTCGTTTCGGCGCTACCCGACCCGGGGCGGCGACCTTTCCCAAACCGAGAAAAGCGCCCATCGAGTCGCGCACCCTGACGGTTGCCTGCAAGGGTAGCCGCAGCACCTCAACGGCCTCGACGACCTGGCCCTGCCCCAGCTTACGGGCGGCTTCAGCGCCTAGGCAGACCAGCGGCAGATGCCCTACGGCCTCATCCATCGACACCAGCGGCAGGTCGCGCTCTGCGCCTTCGCGTGCGGAGTGGGCCTCGATCATCTCGAGGCTCACCAAACGCGCCGGATCGAAAGGCCGCACGCTCCCGCGTCGCAGCCGGGTAACGTGACCTACCGTACCGAGCGCCTGGGCGATATCCTCGGCAAGCACGCGAACATAAGTGCCCTTACCGCAAACCACGCGGCAGCAGAGCGCCAAGGCGCTGGCCTCGACGAGTTCCAGGCTCTCGATGAAGATGGCGCGCGGCGGCCGCGTCACCACCTCGCCGGCGCGGGCGCGTTTGTAAAGCGGAACGCCTCCCTGCTTTAGCGCCGAATACATTGGCGGCACCTGTTGCGTCTCGCCGATGAAGCAGGCGAGCGCGGCTGTGATGCGGTCTGGCTCGAGCGTCGGCACGGGGGCGCGCTCGATCACCTCGCCCTCAGTATCGCCGGTCGAAGTGCGCGCGCCGAGCGCGATCGTGAACAGGTAAACCTTATCGCCCTCGACGATCTCGCCAGCTAACTTGGTGGCTTCGCCGAGGCAGATGGGCAACATCCCCGTGGCCATCGGGTCGAGGCTGCCGACGTGCCCCGCTTTGCTGGCGCCAAGCAAGCGACGGACCCGCAAGCCTGCAGCAGTCGACGACAACCCCTGAGGCTTGTCGAGCAGCACAATGCCGTCGATCACGGGATCAGAGCGGGCCGTCGTCGCGCTTTGCGGCCGAATCCTTCACGGCCGAGTCGATGAGACGCGTGAGTCGATCCGCATTTTCCATGCTCGAATCGCGCTCGAAGTATAGCCGTGGCGCGTGCCGCAGTCCGAGTTGTCGTCCCACCTCACCGCGCAAAAACCCGGCGGCGCGGGTGAGACCCGCCGCCGCCTCGTCCGGCGTATGGCGAGCGCCGAACGACACGAAAAAAATTTTCGCCGCACCCATATCCGCCGCCATGCGCACCGCGGTGATGGTGACCATACCCACTCGCGGATCTTTGACCTCGCGCGACACAAGTGCCGCCACCACCCGCTGTAGCTCGGACTCGAGGCGTTGCTGTCTGGCTTTGCTGGCCACGAACCGGCAGGCGATCAGACGACCGCGCGTGCAACCTCGACGCGGGAATAGCACTCGATCTGATCGCCAACGCGCACATCCTGATAATTTTTGACACCGATACCACACTCCGTACCAGCTCGCACTTCGCCCACGTCGTCCTTGAAGCGACGCAGGGATTCGAGCGCGCCTTCGAAGATGACTACGTTATCGCGCAACACACGAATGGGGTTGTTGCGCTTGACCATGCCTTCGATGACGAGACAACCCGCAACCACGCCGAACTTACTCGAGCGGAATACATCGCGAACATGCGCAGTACCTACGATCTGTTCTTTGACCTCAGGCGCCAGCAGACCGCTAATACGCTGCTTGATGTCGTCGATGGCTTCATAAATAATTGAGAAGTAGCGGACACCGACGCCGGTTTCTTTGACTGCGTCGCGCGCGCCACCATCGGAACGCACATTAAAGCCGAGCACCATAGCCTTCGACGCGGCAGCGAGCTGCACATCAGATACCGTGATGCCACCGACGCCACTAGCCACTACCTTAACCTGAACCTCGTCAGTCGAGAGCTTGGTGAGTGCGTCGCGCAAGGCTTCAGCGCTGCCCTGTACATCGGCCTTGATGACGACGCTGATCACGCCAGCCTTTTCTTCGGCCATCTGCGAGAACACATCGCCGACCGCCGCGGCCTGCTTAGCAAGCTTGACATCCCGGAACTTGCCTTGTCGATGAAGCGCCACCTCGCGAGCCTTCCGCTCGGTTTCGACGGCGAGGATTTCGTCGCCCGCATTAGGTGCGCCCGACAGGCCGAGCACCAACACAGGCATTGAGGGCTTAGCCTCGCTGACCGCTTTGCCGGACTCATCGAACATAGCGCGCACACGACCAAACTCTTGACCCGCGATGATCGGATCGCCGAGCTTCAGCGTGCCCTTCTTGACCAGTACTGTCGCCACGGCACCACGACCCTTCTCGACGCTGGCCTCGACGATGAGACCACTCGAGAGTCCGCCCGGTGGCGCAGCGAGTTCAAGCACTTCGGCCTGCAACAGGATGGCATCGAGCAACTGATCGATACCCTGTCCCGTATAGGCCGACACGTTCACGAAAATATTTTGTCCACCCCATTCTTCGGGAATGACTTCCTGCTTCGAAAGCTCGGTTCGTACGCGATCCGGATCAGCCGTGCTTTTGTCGATTTTATTGACGGCAACCACGATCGGCACACCGGCGGCACGCGCATGCTGAATGGCTTCGATGGTTTGCGGCATGACGCCGTCATCGGCCGCCACAACGAGCACCACCACATCGGTCGCCCGTGCGCCACGGGCGCGCATCGCTGTGAACGCGGCGTGGCCCGGGGTGTCGAGGAAAGTAACGCCACCCCTCGGCGTCTGCACATGATAGGCGCCAATGTGCTGCGTGATGCCGCCCGCCTCACCCGCGGCCACCGTGGCCTTACGAATGTAGTCGAGGAGCGAAGTCTTGCCATGATCGACGTGACCCATAACCGTCACGACCGGCGGTCTCGAAACAGCTTCGATCGCCCCACTCGTCGCACCCTGGATATCGGCCTCGATCTGGTTTTCTTTAAGGATCTTGGCCGTGTGGCCTATTTCTTCGACGACTAGAACCGCGGTGTCCTGATCGATCGGCTGGTTGATGGTCGCCATCACCCCCATATTCATCATGACTTTGATGACTTCGGTCGCCTTGACCGCCATCTTTTGTGCGAGTTCCTGTGGCGTAATCGTCTCGCCAATTGCCACTTCGCGCACGACTGGCGCGGTCGGCAACTCGAAGCCGTGACGCTGCTCCATACCGAGCGGCGCTTTGCGCTCGCGGACCTTTTTCTTCTTTTTGAGACGCGACCTGGCATCGGTACTAACGTGCAACTCTTCGCGTCCGTAGCGGGTGCGCTTGTCGCGATCGGTCTCGGCTGGGCGGGCTTCGCCGGCAGCCGGCGTACCGCGTGTGCGGCCTTGTTTGTCGGCTTCGCTCTGTTCGCGTTCGCGTTGCTCGACCGCACGTCTCGCCTCATCAGCGGCACGCCGCGCAGCGACCACCTCTTCGAGTCGGCGACGGTTCTCGGTCTCGAGGCGCTCGGCCTCGCGACGCTCCTGCTCCTGGCGTTCGCGCTCGATGCGCGCAGCCTCTTCGGCCTTGAGACGCTCGGCCTCGGTATCCTCGCCCTGAGTTTTTGCCTGCTCTCCGAGCGCGTCGCGCTTGACGTAGGTGCGTTTGACGCGAACCTCGACGTTGACCGTGCGCGCGCGACCGCTGCTACCCGCCAGCTTGATTTCGCTCTGCTGCTTGCGCTGCAAAGTTATCTTGCGTGGTGCCGTAACCCCTGCGGCGGCGTCATCGGCCTGGCCGTGACTGCGTCGCAAGTGCGAGAGCAGTAGGCGCTTTGCATCATCGCTGACGACCGCGTCTGGCCCGCTGACTTTGATGCCGGCCTGATTAAGCTGCGCGAGCAGCTTGTCGATCGGTACCTTGAGTACCTCGGCAAATTGGGAAACAGTTACATCCGCCATACCTGATCCTTGCGACCCCTTAGTTCAGCCGTTACCCGGCGCGAACCAGTGCTCGCGTGCTTTCATAATGAGCTTGCCGGCCTCATCGGCCGTCAAACCCTGGATATCGAGCAGTTCGTCGACTCCTTGATCAGCAAGATCATCACGCGTGCGTACGCCACGTCGGGCAAGCGCAAGCGCGAGATCGGGTTGCATGCCCTCGAGCAGCAGCAGATCGTCGGCCGGCAATTGCGCATCGAAACTCTCCTCGCTGGCGATCGCCTGTGTCAACAGCACATCGCGGGCACGGCTGCGCAGTTCCTTGACGATATCTTCGTTGAATTCTTCGATCGCATTGAGCTCAGTCTGCGGAACATAGGCGATTTCTTCGACGGTCGAGAAGCCTTCTTGCACGAGTATGGTAGCGACATCCTCATCAACATCGAGCTGTTTCATAAAATTCTCGACCAACGCGCGCGCCTCCGACTCGCTCTTCGCCTCAGCGTCAGACTCGCTCATCACGTTTAAATCCCAACCAGTGAGCTGACTCGCCAGTCGAATATTTTGACCGCTGCGACCAATCGCCTGCGACAGCTTTTCCTCGGAGACCGCGATATCCATGCTGTGTGCCTCTTCGTCGACCACGATCGAAATGACCTCGGCAGGCGACATCGCATTTATCACGAACTGTGCCGGATTATCGTCAAAGGGGATGATGTCGACGCGCTCGCCGGCGATTTCATTGGATACCGCCTGCACTCGGGAACCACGCATGCCGACACAGGCACCCACCGGATCGATACGCGGGTCATTACTAAGTACCGCGATTTTGGCGCGAACGCCCGGGTCACGAGCCGCACCCAGAATTTGGATCAAGCCTTGACCGACCTCAGGCACCTCGAGCCTGAAGAGCTCGATTAGAAACTCAGGTGCTGAACGCGTGAGAAATAGTTGTGGACCACGCGGCTCCGGACGCACTTCTTTGAGGAACGCCTTGATACGATCCTGTGGCTTGACCTGTTCGCGCATGATCATGTCGGTACGCGATACGAAACCCTCGGCGTTGCCGCCGAGGTCCACGAAAATACCGTTGCGATCGACACGCTTGACGACACCGCTCACAAGCTGACCGACACGATCCTGGTAGACATCGACTACCTGAGCTCGCTCGGCTTCACGTACTTTTTGCACGATGACCTGCTTCGCCTGCTGCGCTGCGATACGCCCGAATTGCACCGACTCCATCGGCTCTTCGACGAATCCACCGATCTCGGCCTCGGCGCTGACGTCGAACGCATCCTCGAGACGCAGCTCGCGATCGGGAACCTCGAGCTCCCTCGAGTCGTCGGCAAAGACCTTCCAGCGACGGAACGTGTCGTAGTGGCCGGTCTTGCGACTGATGGCGACGCGCACATCCCACTCTTCACCATACTTTTTACGCGTGGCCGAAGCGAGCGCCGCTTCGAGGGCCTCGAAGATCACTTCCTTGTCGACACCTCTCTCATTCGAGACCGCATCAACCACCATCATAATTTCCTTACTCATCGTCAGTCCCCCTCATCCCGCTTGCTATCGATCGTTCATCACGCCATCAGGCGTGCCTTACCGATCTCGGCGAAGCCGATAGTCACTGCCTGTTCATCCACATCGAGGATGCAGCCGCTGTCATTCACTTGCATGAGCTTTCCGGTGTAGCGACGTCGCCCATCACGAGCCACCTTGAGCTCTACCAATACCCGCGAGCCGCGAAACCGCGCGAAATGCGCTGGCTTGCGCAACACCCGATCGAAGCCCGGCGACGACACCTCGAGTTGGTACGCCCTGCTAATCGGGTCTTCCACATCGAGCAGCGCCGACACCTCGCGGCTCACCTTCTCGCAATCCTCCACGCCGATGTGCCCGCCAAAGGCCGCCGGCTGGTCGAGGTAGATGCGCAACAGACCCGACCGCGGTGCCGCGACCCACTCGATATCGACCAGCTCATAGCCGAGCTGATCGACCAAGGGTTCGAGCAACCCCATGAGCTTGTCGCGTATGACCGCCGCTGTTGCCATCTCTCACCTAGGAACGAAAAAAGGCCCAAAGGGCCCCTTCCTGATGATCCCACCTCGGCCAGGAGCCCAAAAATGAAAAGCCCCTCAGGGGGCTTTTCGTTCAAGCACATACGTGAATTACCTGGAGGGTAACCGCGTTCCCGTGCGGCCCGAGGAGCCGCGCGAGCCCGCAATAGTAATGCAATGAGCTACGGGATGCCACCGGGTGGAATCCCTGCCGGAGGGGCCAGCCAGCGCGCGAGCCACGCCTGCACCTCCTGGTAGAACAACCGACTGTTCTCACCCTTCAACACCCAGTGGTTTTCATCCGGGAATACCACCAAGCGACTCGGGATCTGTCGGCGTTGCAGTGCCGTCCAATACTCGAGCGAGTTATTGAGCGGCACCCGGAAATCCCGCTCGCCAACCGTGACCAAAGTCGGCGTTTTAAAAGCGGCGGCATAGCGGATTGGATTTTGTTCCCGCCAGACCGAGCCTTGCTCCCAGACCGGGCCGCCATTGTTGACCTCGCGCCCATAAACCGTATCGCTGGTACCCCACTGGGCCTCGAGGTTGATGAGGCCGGCGTGACTCACGAGGCAGCGGTACCGCGTGCTGGTCGCCTGCAGCCAGTTGGCCAAGTGCCCGCCATAACTAGCACCACCGGCGCACTGTCGGTTCGCATCGATGAAGTCAAAATCGCGAATGGCGACATCGGCGGCCTCGTTGAGCTCGGCGCCAGCGCTCTTGAGCGGGTCGCCCTGAATCGTCTGCGCGAACGCTTCACCAAAACCTGTGGAACCGCTGTAGTTGGTCAGTAGTACCACGTATCCAGGCGCGGCGAGCAGGTGATAGTTCCAACGCAGCACCCACTGATCGCGCCACATGGTGTGCGGTCCACCGTGAATCACCACGAACAACGGATATTTCTTAGCCGGATCGAACCCCGGCGGTACCACCAGCATGTTATGAATGCGACGACCCTGCGCACTCGTGAACCAGAAGTGACGGACCGGCTCGAGGTCGAGCTCGCCCGCCTTGGCAGAGTTGAACGACGTGAGCGGAATATGTCGCGCCCGCTTCATTTCGAGACGAACCACCTCCGGCGGCCGCGTTACGCTCTCGAAGTTGGCGAGCACGACCAGCTCGCGCGCGGACCGCGCGATCGCGAGGTTCGTGTAGACGCCAACGCTCATATCGAAGACGCGACGTGGCGATCCTTTGGTAAGGTCGATAACAAAAAGTTTTTCGTGCCCCGCTTCTTCTACCAAAAAATACAGCTGACGCGAGTCGGCTGTGATCGCGAAGGAAGTCACAGCTCGATCAATACCGCGCGTCAGTTCGCGCGCCGCCGCAAGTGTCAAAGATCCGGCGGTAGGTCCACTCCAGGACAGCGCAACTAGATCATTCGAGTTATAGACCTTATCGTTGTAGCGCTCGAGCGCGGCGATCAATGTTTTGCCGTCAGGCGTGAAGATGGGCTGCGACCACGAATGGCTATCGCCGCTCAGACGAGTAGCCTCGCCACCTGTCGTCGCGATATACCAAAGTTGTGTCGAGGTGAATCGATAGGCTGCAGTATGGCGATCAGTGCTCGCCGTAAACACGACGCCACGACCGTCGGGCGTCCACGACGCGTCGAGCGAATCACCGCCGTCGCCGCCACGACCCGCGAAGCCGGGTTCACGCGCCAGCGCGGTGCCACGCAGCAGCTCGCGTGAGGCGAAAGCGCCCGCGCTCGAGGTCGCGAGGTTAAGCACCCACAAGCGCGGCTTGCGATCATCGATCCAGCGATCCCAATTGCGGACCGGAAAGCCATCGTAAACTCGCGCGTTCCACTTGCGCGCGTTGCGCTCCCCGGCGATACGCTCGTTGTCCGCCTCGCTGTTGGCATTCGGATAGTCGCTGCTCGAAAAGGCGATTTGCCGACCATCTGGCGAGAAGCGCGGCGCCCGCGCACCATTGACGAGTTTGGTGAGTCGCTGCGCCTCGCCACCGGCACGCAAATCAAGCAAATACAGTTGCCCGGTCTCATCACCCTCGCGCCTCGCCGAGAAAACGAGCCGGCTGCTATCAGGGCTCCAATCGACCCCACTTTCGCCACCCGAGGTGCCTGTCAGCCGACGCGGCGGTGCGGGATTTTGGGTATCGGTCGAGACGATCCAAAGATCCAAGACCTGGGATTTCTCATCGTATGACGGCTCAGTCACCGCGAACACTGCCCACTTGCCATCGGGACTCACCGTCGGCGCCCCGACTCGCTTCATCAACCAAAGATCCTCGTGGGTAATGACGCGTTTGCTCGGCGATGCACTCTGTGGCGTCGGGGCGGCAATCCCGAAGGACAAGCTGGCCAACAGCAGCGCGCATACGGAAAGAACTCGGTGCAGCATCGCAAAAATCCTCGGTAAATCTGTAGCGTGATTATGCCCGGTCACGCTCATCGTGCACGCGGTCACCGGGGTTGCGTAACATCGCTGTATGCGAGTCACTCGTATTGCCATGTGGTCGGGCCCACGGAACCTGTCGACGGCACTGATGCGTTCCTTCGGCAATCGGGCGGATACGGTCGTGGTCGACGAGCCCTTTTATGCCCACTACCTCGCCGCGACGGGGCTGCCGCACCCGGGACGCGACGAGGTCATCGCGCATCATGAAGCCGACTGGCGGCGCGTTGCCGACCGCCTGCACGCCCCGCTAGCCGAGGCCATTAGCGTTCAGTATCAAAAACATATGGCGCACCATCTACTGCCGACGATGGGAAGAGCGTGGCTCGACGGCCTGACCCATGCCTTTTTACTACGTAACCCAACCGATATGCTGCGCTCGCTCTGCAAAAAGGTCGAGCGGGTGCGAATCGAGGACACCGGCCTGCCACAGCAACTCGAAATCTTTGAACAGTTAACCCTCGAACGAGGTTGTACACCCGCCGTGATCGATGCCGATGATCTGCTTGCAGATCCGCAAGGTGTGCTGCAAGCGCTGTGCAACGCGATCGGCATTACCTTTGATACCGCCATGCTTCATTGGCCTGCAGGCTGCCGCACCACCGACGGTATTTGGGCGAAGTATTGGTACGACACCGTAGAGCGATCGACGAGCTTTGTCCGTTGGCCAAACACCCATACACCGTTGCCCGCTCCGCTCGCCGCGCTCGAGCGCGAGGCCAAACTCTTGTACCAGACGATGCACCGCCATCGACTGGGACCAGTCATGTGACGTAGCTCAACAAAATTGCTCACCGAAAACCGACCTATATCGCCATGCTGCAAAAATTTAACGACAAAAATCGCGACCTTATCGTCAATATCAACGGTAAGCTCGCACACCGTAACGAAGCCGGAGTCTCGCCATTCGACTCGTCGGTGCAGGGCGGCGATGCCGTTTGGGAAGGGCTACGGCTTTATAAAGGTCGGATCTTCAAGCTGGGAGAGCATCTCGATCGCCTGCGAAATTCCGCATTGGCACTGGCCTTTGCCGAGATACCCTCCCACGATGTTATCACCCAAGAAATCTGCCGGACGCTGCAGGCCAACGACATGTACGACGACGTACACATTCGGCTGACGCTGACGCGCGGCGTCAAACTGACCTCGGGGATGGATCCGCGACTGAACCAGGCCGGACCGACGTTGATCGTACTCGCCGAGCACAAGGCGCCAGTCTATTCGACTACAGGTCTTTCGCTGATCACCAGCAGCGTGCGTCGATTTTCACCCGATTGCCTGGACCCCAAGATCCACCATAACAATTTACTGCAATCGATTCTCGCCAAGATCGAGGCCAACGCCGCCGGCGCCGATGATGCTGTGATGCTCGACACCCGCGGCTTCGTTGCCGAAACCAACGCCACGCATTTGTTTTTGGTGGACGACGGCAGCGTACGTACGCCGCGCACCGTCGCCTGCCCGGAAGGCATCACCCGCGCCACCGTGCTCGAGCTTTGCACCCTGCATGGCATTGCCCACGAGGTCACAGATCTTTCGCTCGCCGAGTTTTATCGTGCCGACGAAGTATTTTGCACCGGCACCATGGGTGAACTTGCCGCGGTCACCAAAATCGACGGTCGCCAAATCGGTGACGGTGGTGTCGGCGCACTCACCTTACGATTGAGCAAACTATTTCGCGGGCGCACCGTACAGGAGGGCACGGTCGTCTGCGATCGCGTCAATACCAATTGTTAACATTCGTTTAAGCAGCCCAGCCGGAGCAAATCCGTCCGGGAGCTTAGGCTCAAAACCCATCGAAGTGTTTATTTATCACGACGCAGCGTCCACCCTCAACTGATCGTAACCCGTTGGAAGTATGCCTATAGTGCCGATCTGTCTCGGCCAGTCGGTAAAGTTTTTTACGTAACTAATGAACTAACATTAGTTCCATCGGTCTTGGTCGCCGCCCGCTCAATTTTTACAGTCGGGCTGGTGAGAATATTCATGGAGGTTTTTTTATGTCTCAGGGTTCTATCTTTCGTCAGCTGTCCCTTCGGCACTCTTTTGCTGCAGTGGCACTGGCGGTTTCCGTCGGGTTGTCGTCCTCGGCGCTTTTCGCCAGTAACCATGGCGATAAAACCAAACCGACTAAAGACCTCGTTGACACTGCCGTCGCAGCAGGTAGCTTTGGAACGTTAGCGACAGCACTCAACGCCGCGGGTCTTGTAGAGACGTTAAAGGGAAAAGGCCCTTTCACCGTTTTTGCACCCACTAATGCAGCCTTTGCAAAGCTGCCAGCGGGCACGGTGGAGAATCTGCTAAAGCCTGAAAATAAGGCTCAGCTCGTCAGCATTCTGACCTATCACGTCGTCCCAGGCGCAGTAAAAGCCGCTGATGTCGTAAAGCTAACTGAGGCCAAGACCGTCCAGGGACAGTCGGTCAAGATCTTGGTAAAAGACGGCAGGGTGAGTATCGACACCGCCAACGTCACCGCTACAGATATCGGGGCGTCTAACGGTGTAATCCATGTCATCGACGCAGTGATTTTGCCGAAGTGAAGGGGGGCGAGACCGCTCTAGCGCTGTGAACCTATTGCCCGCCCCCTTGCAGGGGCGGGCAATAGCCTCAGCCATTTTCTATCCCTTGTAGGGCGCCATATCACCAGGGCGGCGCAACATCTTAGTTTCTTTATCAAGACGGAGCTCTTCATCACTAATCATTTCTCGCACGTACTCCGCCAGTAGCACCGACCGTCCGCCGACAATGTCCGAAAGCTCATGGTGAGCGGACTGAGCTCCCTTCTCGTGTTCGAGGCTCTCCCGCAGAATATCCTCGATGTCATGACGCTCGGTCTCGAGTGGCGAGCCTATCTTGAGCGAAGGGTGACCACCCAATAACGTCACAAGCTCCCCCACTGTGTGCACATGCGTCAGACTTTCAGAAGCATTTTCTTTTGGCCGAGAAACCATCGAAACTCGGTTATGGCCATAAAATTAACAACGAATAGTGGATGTATTTCACCACCCCAGATAATTCGATTTCCATAACGCGGTTGAGAGCCTGAATGGCTTGTTACTTTTCGGACTCGTCCCTATTGACCCCTGTGATTTTTGTTAAGCGCAGTGGATCTCCATTATCAATCAGCGCGCTATTCGTGTATCCAACGACTGCAGGGTCGCGCCGCCTTACCAGCTCAGTACAGCTCAACCATCGCCCCAGTTGATACATTGACGAAGCTTGTCACGATTTGGTTCGCTGAATCACCATGGCTATGCCGTATTAGGGAGAAACGATTTTCTGGAAAATAGGTTGTCGTCACCGCGTGATATACGTTTCTAATTCTTATTTGGATATAAAGATTTTCTCGCTATCAGATACATCGGAATAATCCCTAAAATCATCAGCAAAGAGGCGGCAATAACGACGATGTATATCTCCACAGGCAGTACCTCTATATATTGTTAAAACTACAGGTGTTTGTCTCGCGTGCTCTAGTCATACCTCCCCAGAGAAGTGCGAGTAAGTACCTATACGAGCGGCTGAGTTGCGTACGTATGCACCGCGCGTATCTCAGGCTTTTGGATATTTACGCCTCTCGTATCTTTCGTCAATGGAGCAGTGCTCATCAGGCGTCTCGAACCAAGAGACGAGATTAATGGCCAGTTCAAGGATTGTTGCGTCATAGATCAGCGGTTATTACCGTCTCGTATTTGCATCATAGGTAACGGCTGCACCGCGGAAGATGGCATTCAAAAAAATAAGGTTTAGGCCTGCCATGTGCGCACGGAAGTTAGGGTCAGCGGTAAATCCGACTACAACGCCACGACCAATGGACTTGCTGACGACAAAGGGCTTGTATGCCAGCTGTCGACGGTTATCCTCCCAGAGCACACCCGAAGCGAGTACCTCGTCCGGAGCGCCGAAATGCGCCACGGTATCGACTTCGTCACGTCGCGCAGGCGCATAGATATCGTTACCGAAGACAAGAACATGGAGCCGGGGAACGATACCAGCGCTCAACCAATGTTCCTTCTCGACTATCGCACGCGCGAGAATCCCCGCTATCGCCAGAGGCGGCGCCTTTTTCGGACGCTCTGCCCTCTCCAGATCTTCTGTTGATTTTATTTCTTGAGAGTCAATCCGCTTATCGCCCCCGTCTGTTTTCGAATCTGGGTTCAAAGTCTCAGTATTGCCCACATCAGACTTATTTTTTGATTCTGGCTTTCCTCCGGTCTCGATTTTCGCCTCCGGCCCGAGCGCACTCTCCAAATTTAAAGGCAAAAGTCCAATACCGAGATTGGAAAGGTACCTCGTTCCGCTACCGAGTGAGATCAGCACTCCACCCCGTTGTACCCAATTCTTTAGATTTTCAGCGCCCGCTTTCCCGAAGGTTGACGCATAGTTATCCCCTTCGCCAGGTATCACGATCACATCGAGTCCATCCAGATTAGCCGAGCTCACACGGCGTGCACGAACGAGCGTCACGGGATAGCCAAACTGCCTCTCGATCACAAAGCGTGCATGCCCAGCCGAGTAGCGTTCTGTCGGCTCATCCCAAATGAGAGCGACTCGCGGAAGCGGCATATGCAGCATGTTCGGTGAACCGAGACCCGGGCCCTCGGCGACCCAACTATCGGTTACTGCCGTGACACGAGCCCCGCTCTGTCTCGCGATTTCCTCGACCCGTGTCGCGACTTGCCCCGGAGCCACACCAGCATCCACAAATAGCGATCCGGCGGGGTAGCGCGCGCCACCGAGCGCGAAGTCTTTATTCGAGGATTTGATGGATAAGCCCGCTCGCAAAGCCGCCGTTAGGAAGCGCGCGGAACCGGTGTTCCCCCACGGGATGAGATAACCCACGTTCGTCGGTCCACCGATTACGCCTCCGCGTGGCTGCCAATCGCGAGATACCAATTCACCGCGTATTTTTGGATCTGCACCGCAGGGGATCGCGGGCACATTGAACATGAGAGGTAACGACCACGCTGTCACGTCGTAGATCTCATCGGGAAGACCTTTCGATACGCGCTCCTCCTGTCGCTTTACAAAGTCCGCTTTCATCTCAGTCTTTTGGTCGAGTAGCGTACGAATTAAGCGTTTAGTCGGTTGCGCGGCGGACACCACGAAGCTACCAGCGTCAAATTCGCGCCCACACGCCGTGAACGCCTCCTCGGATCGCAGTACCTCGATCCCGTTACGCGCTAGCGTCACCACGAGTCTAGCGGCCAGATCCGCATCAGGCTGCTCGGAGATAAGATACGACTTGACCGGCTCGCGCTGACCCTCAGTGATAGCACTCGAGCGGAAGTTGGCGAAATCAGTGAGAAAGCGGGAACGATTATTAGCGACCACTTCGACGGCCGAGAGTGAGGCAACAAACTGACTCCTGATCGTGTCCGCGAAGGTCAACAACGATCCGTCGGCACGACGCGCGATAAGCCCTCGCGATGAGCCTTGTTCATAAACCATCGCGCTTGCACCCTGGTAGTTCGGCCAGCCGCTACCATATCCAGGAAAAAAGCCGTCAAAAATTTCCCGCGTGAAGTACCGAAGGTTAAGACGGTCGAACCATGAGGCGTTATTGCGCGCAATGAGTTCAACGTTGCGAATCTGAGTTGGAGTCAGGTTAGGATTTAGCGGATCCGCCTCTGGCGGGAAGAAAAAGGTTTGGTTCGTACCCATCTCGTGAATGTCCGCGACAACGACCGGCATCCATTGCAACATTAAGGCAGCGTGCGCCCTGATCTCCGGCTGGGTTTGGGTGAACCAATCGCGGTTCATATCGAAGATGTAATGATTCATCCGCCCGCCTGGCCATGACTCATCACGCTCCGCCGATAGGGGCGACGGGTCCGGTTCTAAGCCGCGAGCGGCACGATTACCGTTGATGAACCGTTCACGGCCGTCAGGGTTTTGCAGGGGGACGAGGACGACCACTGTCTCCTCTAGCATTTTCGCAACTCGCGGGTCACCCCGGGAGGCAAGCAGGTGATACGCGGTCAACAAGGCGGCATCGGTAGTGCCGGGTTCGTTACCGTGCACAGAATGGGAGAGCCATACAACAGCCGGCGTCGATTTGATTATCGCAGCAGACTCTTGCGGGCGAAGACGACGCGGATCAGCTAGCCTCATCATCGAATTCTTAACATCATCGAGTCGTGCGATATTTTTCGGGCTACTGATCACGCCGTAGATGAGTTTGCGGCCTTCCCAGCTCTCACCGTATTCGAAGATCTTCAGGCGTTGTGGTGCTGCGGCGGCCAACGCCTCGAGGTAGCTTCCGACTTGCGCATGACGCGCCATCTCGGCGCCCAACTCAAAACCGAGCACACTGCGAACCGTAGGAATCGTCGGATCATAGTTAGCGCCCGGCCAGTAGTCCGTCGTTTGTGGGGTAAACGCAGACTGGACCCGTGCCACCACGGTGGAAGGCGAGGCAATCAGCGTGATCGCGGCAATGATGGCTCCGATTCGCCAGATCACGAATTTATCGCGCATAAAAACTCCCTATCAATCGCGAAATATCAAGAAGCGCTGGTCTGTCCGATCGAGTCCACTGTCTCTCGAGAGCGGTACAACTTACCTTAGATGAGACTTGGTTCGTTGACATCTATTAGGCCAGGGACGATGCCCACGTCGGCTATCGGATCAAATACCGCCAGAAACCAATCCGACATATCAAGCGTTTACGCTTTGAGAGAGGAATTACCGCTTGCCGTATTCTGAGGGGCCAAACCCCAGATGGGTTTGGTAGCGGGGGTAGGATTTGAACCTACGACCTTCGGGTTATGAGCCCGACGAGCTGCCAGACTGCTCCACCCCGCATCCGTGTTTTATTGGAGTGTACCGCGAGCCTCGCGTTGGCTCAACCTGTCTCGAGCGCCCGAACACAAAGCTCGATCAGCGTCTGCGGGAATAGTCCGAGCAATACCACCGCAAGCGCGTTGAGCCCTAGGGCAAGACGTACGCCGCCGTGCCGCTCAGGCACCGGCAACTCGCCTGGTGAGTCGAAATAAAGGATCTTCACGATTCGCAGGTAGTAGAAGAGTCCGACCACCGATACCGCCGCCGCGAACACGATAAGCGCCACGCGCCCCGATTCCCACAGCACCTGGAATATCTGCAACTTCGCCCAAAAGCCAACCAACGGCGGCACACCCGCGAACGAGAACATCAGCGCCATCAGGATCAAAGCCAGGAGCGGATCACGTGCGTGTAGACCCTTATAGTGCTCGATCTCGTCCGCCTCGAAACCGCGCGCCCCGGCGAGCAGCATTGCGCCGAAGGCCCCGAGCGCCATGAGCACATAGACGACGGTGTAATAGAGTGCCGCTTCATAACCCTGCTCCGTACCGGCGACGAATCCGAACAAGATGAAGCCGACATTACCGATTGCGGAGTACGCCAGCATGCGCTTGAGATTGGTCTGCGCGATGGCGATGACGTTGCCAAGCAGCGCCGAGAGCACCGCAACAATCGTCAACATCTGGATCCAGGTCTCTGCCGTATTACCCAAGCCCTCGGCGAACAAGCGGAACGCCAGTGCGAACGAGGCAATCTTGGGTGCAGTCGCCACCAAGAGCGTCACCGAAGTTGGCGCACCGTGATACACGTCCGGCACCCACATGTGGAACGGCACACCACCAAACTTGAAAGCGACGCCGACCACGAGGAACACTACGCCCATGATGAGGCCGAGACTCAGCGGACCCTGCAGACCCACGGCGATTTCATTGAGCAGCAAAGTGCCCGTGAGGCCGTAGACGAGCGACATGCCGTAGAGTAGACAGCCCGAGGCGATGGCGCCGAGCACAAAGTATTTCATCGCTGACTCGGCAGCGATGCCCGAGTCGCGATCGAACGCCACCAGCGCGTAGAGCGACAAAGACAGCAACTCGATACCGATGTAGAGCGTGAGCAGACTGCCCGCGGAAATGATGGCGAAAATACCGAGCATCGCAGTCAGCGAAAGCACGTAGTACTCGCCCTTCAACAGCCCCCGCGTCTCGAGAAAGTGCCGGGAGTACAGTAAGGCGACGGCCACGAGCAGCATGGTCAGCAGCTTCAGCAAGGTGGCAAGTGGATCGGCTATATACATGCCGGAGAACAGCGTCATCGTCTGCCCGACTTGCGCATACTGCAAGGTCAGCGCCGCGCCGACGCCAATCACGAGTAGGGTCAAAGTGGGCGTCAGCCGACGCGCAGCCGCCCCAGCGAACACATCGGCGAGCAGCACGAGGCAGATCGCCGCCGTGAGATAGATCTCTGGCAGTGCAGGCGCGAGTGAGGCAACGTTCAGAATTGGTGTCATGTCGGGGTTGCCGTGAGTCAGGGCAGTTTGCTGGTCGTGATTTGCTCGACGAGGTGCTGCACCGAGGGCTGCGTGACCTCGAGCAGCGGCGCCGGCCACAGGCCGAGCAGTAATACACCCACGGCGAGTACAGCGAGCACAAAGAATTCGCGGCCATTCAGGTCTTCGAGATTGGCAACGCGATCGTTACCCACGGGGCCGAAAATGACGCGCTTGACGAGCCACAGCGTGTAGGCGGCACCCAGGATTAGCGTCATCGCCGCGAGGAAGGCGTACCAAAAATTGACTTTGAAGCTCGCAATGATCACCAGAAACTCGCCGACGAAGCCGGAGGTTCCCGGCAGGCCGGAGTTGGCCATAGCAAACAGGACCATGAAGGCACCGAAGATCGGCATACGATTGATGACGCCACCGTAAGCACTGATCTCGCGACTGTGCAGACGGTCGTACATCACGCCGACGCACAAAAACAAGGCTGCCGAAATCAGGCCGTGCGAGACCATCTGCACCATTGCGCCGTCGATGCCCATCCCCGCACCGGCTAGCGGTCCCGTTTGCGTGGCGATATCGAAAGCCAGAAAACAACCAAGCGTCACGAATCCCATGTGCGCGATCGACGAATAAGCAATCAGCTTTTTCATATCGGTTTGGACGAGCGCGACAAACCCGATGTACACCACGGCAATCAGCGACAGCGCGATGACGAGCGCATCGAGTTCACGCGCAGCATCCGGCGCAATCGGCAGCGCAAAGCGCAGGAAGCCATAACCACCCATCTTCAGCATAATCGCAGCCAGCACAACAGAGCCCCCAGTCGGCGCTTCCACGTGGGCATCGGGCAACCAGGTGTGCACCGGGAACATCGGAATCTTCACGGCGAAGGCGGCAAAAAAAGCGAGGAAGATCCAGAACTGCTCATCAAAACTGAGCGGCAGCTCCTGCAGGGCGACGATGTCGTAGCTACCGGCCTGCAGGTACATGTAGATCAGCGCTACCAGCATGAATATCGAGCCAAGGAAGGTAAACAAAAAGAATTTGAGCGTGGCATAAACACGCCGTGGGCCACCCCAGATACCGATGATCAAAAACATCGGGATCAGCATCGCTTCCCAGAAAAAGTAGAAGAGCAATGCATCGAGTGCCAAGAACACGCCGACCATCAGCCCTTCCATCATCAAAAATGCGGCAAAGTATTGCGCAACTCGCTTCTCGATTACCGTCCATCCGGCAATGACGACCGGGATGGTGACTAAAGTCGTCAGCAACACGAGTGGCAATGCGATGCCATCCACTCCCAAGTGGTAGGTGGCATCGAGTGCCGGGATCCACGGCGTCTGCTCGACAAACTGGAAAGCCGCGGTGGTCGTATCAAAACCCGTGTAAAGCGGTACGGATAACACAAAGTTCGCGATCGCCGTCGCCAACGCTACCCAGCGCGCCAGCGCGATACGCGAATCACCGAGCGCGAGTACGAGTGCGCCGCCCAGAATCGGTAGCCAGATCAACGTAGAGAGCGAACCTCCCTGCATCATTATTCTCGTGCTGCGCTTTGCCGATGGCTCAAGAGAGAAGCAGGGACCACACGAGCAAACTCGCGAGCCCGATCATCATCCAGAACGCGTAAGAGTAGAGATAGCCCGTCTGCACCCGGCGAATCACGCCTGCGAGTGCACCGACGAAATTGGCCGAACCGTTGACGAGCGCCCCATCGATCAACACCTGATCGCCGGCCTTCCAGAATATTCGACCCATGGCGCGGCCGCCGGCGGCCAGCACGTTTTCATTGAACCAGTCGAAGTAATACTTGTTGTCCAGCACGCGCTGCAGCGGCACAAAGAAGGCGGCCAAGCGATCCGTAATGGCCGGATTTTTAAGATAAAGATACCAAGCGGTCACCACCCCCGCGAGCGCGAGCCAGAGCGGCTGATGCCCGACTGCTGCGAGCGCGAACGACGCCGGATCGTGGAAGTGGTCCGCGAGATCCTTCAGCACGTCATTGGCTTCAAGCACCTGAATGGCATCGCCAAAGTAACCGCCGAAGAGCACCGGCTGCACGGTAAAATAGCCGATGGCGAGCGACGGAATGGCGAGCAACACCAAAGGCAGCGTGACCACCCACGGACTCTCGTGCGGTGTGCCGCCGCCATGACCGTGGTCGTGGCGGTCATGCCCATGGTCATCGTGAGCAGCCCTCTCCTGCCATCGCGGTGCACCATGGAAGGTCATGAACACCATGCGAAAGGTATAGAACGCCGTCACGAACACGCCGAGTAACACGCACCAATAAGCGTAGGTGGCGCCCCAGCGCGTCGATTCATTGACCGCTTCGATGACGAAATCTTTGGAGTAAAAGCCTGACAGGAATGGCGTGCCGATCAGCGCCAAGGCACCGATCCAGCAGGTGACGGCCGTGATCGGCATCAGCTTGCCGAGTCCACCCATCTTACGCATGTCCTGCTCATGGTGCATCCCAATGATCACGGAACCCGCTGCCAAGAAGAGCAACGCCTTGAAAAACGCATGCGTCATCAGGTGGAAAATCGCGGCACCGTAGGCCGACGCGCCGAGTGCCA
>VGTW01000024.1 GCA_016874555.1 Gammaproteobacteria bacterium
CCCGGCGGTGACAGCAACTACGTCAATTTCATTCAGACGGATGTCGCGGTAAATCCGGGCAACTCCGGCGGACCGCTCTTCAATCTTGCGGGTGAAGTGGTCGGCATCAACTCGCAGATTTACAGCCGCTCGGGCGGGTACATGGGGATTTCTTTTGCGATCCCGATCGATGTGGCGGTGAGTGTGCGCGATCAGCTCATCGCCAAAGGTAGGGTCAGCCGCGGCAAAATCGGTGTCTCGATCCAGCAGCTCGACGCCACGCTTGCCGAGAGCTTCGGTCTCGATCGGCCGCGCGGGGCCTTGGTGGGCGGTGTCGAAACCGATGGGCCGGCTGACAAATCGGGTCTGCGTCAGGGCGACATCATCCTGTCAGCCAACGGCCGCGTGATCGAACGCTCCGAAGAACTGCCGACAGTGATCGGTCAGATTCGACCGGGCAGCGAAGTCACGCTCGAGGTTTGGCGCGATCGGGCGAAGCGTACCGTCAAAGTTCGCGTTGGCGAGCTCGAGCCCGCGGGTCCGGTGGTGGCCGATAATCAGCGCGCCGAGCCGGAAAGTTCGGCAGATCGTCTGGGGCTCGTGGTGCGTGACCTTACGAGCGAGGAGCGCAGCCAGGGTGGCATGCGCGATGGCCGCGGTGGGCGTACGCCGGTGCCCGAGGGCGTGCTGGTCGAGCGAGCGCAAGGCGCCGCGCGCGACGCGGGCGTGCAGCGTGGCGACTTCGTGCTCAACGTAAATGGGCGGCCAGTGAAGACGGTCAAAGAATTCCGCGTGGCGGTAGCGAAAGCGGGCAAGGCGGTGGCGCTGCTCGTGCAGCGCGGCGGCTCGCAGATCTTCATCCCGATCCGCGGCGAGTAGGCGCGCTCAGCGGCCGCGCGTGGCGACTTCGCGGTAAGAGCGCAGGGTACGTCTGATCAAGAGCGCAGCGAGTGGCGCGAGCTCGGTTTCGAGCCGACGCCGCCGCAGACCTTCGTAGCGGTGACGGAAGCGGGCGACAAGGTCGATCTCAAGCAGCGCAGTGCGCATATCATGCTGGATCATGGCTCTCTCGAGCTGATCGAGGTTCGCGAGATCGTTGGCTATCATCTTGCGCCGTTGCTGTCACGCGGGCCTGCACTCTGTATCGTGGCCTATGGTTAATAAGGATCTGCGCAGCCGGCGTGCGCAGTGCAGCGAGCCCCGCATGTTTGCGGTGATGACGGCGTCGCGTACCATCGAGTATGGCGAGAATCACGGTGAAGCCCGATTTCTCTGGTGCATGCGCGATCCGACGCGCACACCGGGTGCGCTCGAGTGTGTAGTCGAATACTTGACGCCAGCGCTGGTTTTTCAGCCCGCTGTGCAGTTCGATCGAAATGGGGCGGGAGCGCTATGCGGCGTAGAGATCGCGGGCGATAGAGTGGTGGGCTTCACCATCGAGGTGGCCGAACTTGCGGCGCTCGGTCGGTATGAGGGGGAGTTGCGGACTTCGCCCGGCTGTTGACTACGCTTCAACGGGACCGATACCGCGCGGCGCGCGTCACGGGCTGCGGCAGAGGGCGCCGTCGTGTACCATCCCCATTCGCCGAAGTGGCGGTATTTACAGGCTTTTTGGCCACGAGCTGATCCATGGACGAGCGTTACGAAGCGGCCGCCGTTGAGCGTGCCGCGCAACAGCACTGGAATGCAGCGCACAGTTTCGCAGCCAAAGAAGACCCGTCGAAGGGCAAGTTCTATTGCTTGTCGATGTTTCCGTACCCCTCGGGTCGTTTGCACATGGGTCACGTGCGCAACTACACCATCGGTGATGTGCTGTCGCGGTTCGCGCGCATGCAGGGGCGCAATGTGCTGCAGCCCATGGGCTGGGATGCCTTCGGCTTACCGGCCGAGAACGCGGCCATGGCCAATGGCGTCGCGCCGGCCAAATGGACGCGCGACAACATCGTGTACATGAAGCGGCAGTTGCAGGCGCTCGGTTTCGCGCTCGATTGGGAGCGCGAGTTTGCGACCTGCGACCCCGCCTATTACCGCTGGAACCAATGGCTCTTTTTGCGCATGCGCGAGAAAGGCATCGCTTACAAAAAAACCGGTGTGGTGAATTGGGATCCGATCGATCAGACGGTACTCGCTAACGAGCAGGTCATCGACGGCCGCGGCTGGCGCACCGGCGCGCTGGTCGAGAAGCGCGAAATCCCGATGTATTACCTCAACATCACGGCCTATGCCGAGGAATTGCGCAGTGCGCTCGCCGGGCTCGAGGGCTGGCCCGAACGCGTTCAGGTCATGCAGACCAACTGGATTGGTCGCAGCGAGGGCGCGGAAATCAGCTTTCCGCTTGCCGACGATGCACGCGCTGCGTTGGCTGCGAGCGGTGAGTCGACTGCGATGGCGATGCTCAAAGTTTTCACCACGCGTGCAGACACTGTGTTCGGGGTTACGTTCATGGCGATCGCTGCTGAGCATCCGCTCGCGTTGGCTGCCGGTATGCACGATCCCTCGCTACAGGCGTTCATCGACGAATGTCGCCGCGGCAGCACCATGGAGGCGGACGTCGCCACCACGGAAAAGAAAGGTTGGCGCACAGGATTGCATGTGATACATCCGTTTACCGGTAAGCCCGTCGAGATCTGGGTTGCCAATTACGTGTTGATGGGCTACGGCGAAGGCGCGGTCATGGGTGTGCCTGCGCACGACGAGCGCGACTTCGAGTTCGCGACCCGCAACAACATCGACATCGTCACCGTCGTGCAGCCTAAAGATGGTGCGTGGCAGAGCGTGCAGGCGCCGTGGCAAGAGTCCTATGGTAAATACGGCATCACCGCGAATTCGGCCGAATTTTCCGGGCTCGAATTCAAACCGGCGGTGGCTGCGATCGCGACCGCTCTCGAGCGCAAGGGTCTTGGTCGCAAGCGCATCCAGTTTCGCTTGCGCGATTGGGGTATTTCCCGGCAGCGCTACTGGGGCTGCCCGATCCCGCTCATTCATTGCGAACACTGCGGCGAGGTGCCGGTGCCCGATGCGCAGTTGCCGGTAGTGTTGCCTGAAGATTTGGTGCCCGATGGTAGCGGCAATCCTCTTGGCAAGACAGCAGCGTTTTTCAAGGTCGACTGCCCGAGTTGCGGCAGGCCGGCGCGGCGCGAAACTGACACCATGGACACCTTTGTCGATTCGTCCTGGTATTTCCTGCGTTTTGCCTGTCCAGACAACGAGCGCACGATGGTCGACGAGCGCGTCAAATATTGGTTGCCGGTAGATCAGTATATTGGTGGCATCGAACATGCGATCCTGCATCTGCTCTACGCGCGGTTCTGGACCAAAGTGATGCGCGATCTCGGTCTACTTAATATCGACGAGCCTTTCGCCAATCTGTTCACGCAGGGCATGGTGCTTAATCACATCTATTCCCATCAGCCGGGTGAGGGGCGCCGCCACTACTTCAACCCAATCGACGTCGATGTCGAAGAACAGGATGGTAGCAAGCGTTGCTTCGTGGCGCGCAATGACGGCTCGCGCATCGAGGTTAAGTACGACGGTCTCGGCACGATGTCGAAGTCGAAGAATAACGGCGTCGATCCGCAGAGTCTCGTCGAGAAATATGGAGCGGATACTGCGCGACTCTTCATGATGTTTGCAGCGCCGCCCGAGCAGACGCTCGAATGGTCGGACGAAGGCGTGCAGGGAGCGTTCCGGTTTATCCGCCGCCTGTGGACGGCCGTGTATCAGCATGTGGCGGCGGGCTCGGTGGTGCCGCTCGACAAGTCTGCGTTGACGGCAGTGCAAAAAGATGTGCGACGGGTAGCCCATCAAGCGCTGGTCAAGGTCACCGACGATATTGGCCGTCGACGTACGTTCAATACCGCGGTCGCAGCGGTGATGGAGTTGCTTAATGCCGTCTCGCGTTTCGAGGACCGCTCGCCGCTGGGACGAGCAGTGGTGCAAGAAGCACTCGAAATCGCCGTGATCGGTTTGTCGCCGATGGTGCCACATGTTTGCCATGTGCTGTGGCTGGCACTCGGGCATGCCGAGGCGATCATCGATGTCAGTTGGCCGGCGGCCGATCAAGCCGCTCTGGCGCAAGATGCCCTCACGCTCGTAGTCCAGGTCAACGGCAAACTGCGTAGTCAGGTGACGGTAGCCGTAGATGCTGATGACGCGACCATTCGTGCCACGACGCTCGCCGACGAAACAGTACGGCGCTTCGTCGGCGATGCCGCACCAAAGAAAATCGTAGTCGTGCCGCGCAAGCTGGTCAATGTGGTGCTCTAAGGGTATGCCGCGCAAGGTTCACATCAGGCTTCCCTTCGCGCGGTGGGCGGCTGCGGCTGCGCTGCTGGCGACCCTGCTGCTTGCGGGCTGTGGCTTTCATTTGCGCGGCTCGGTACCGCTCGCCGCCGATTTGCGGCAGCTTGCGTTGCGTGCGCCGGATTCGCAGAGTGACTTCGCACGCGCCATGCGTCGTGCCCTTCTTGATGCCGGAGCGCAGCTGCAAACCAGCAGTAACGCGCAGCTGATCATCGAGCGCGATGAATTATTGGAGCGCGTAGCCTCGGTCTCGGCACGTAATGTACCGCGCGAATACGAGCTCACCTATATCGTGCAGTTTTCGCTCAGACTCGGTAGCGAAACGCGTATCGATACTGAAGAAATCACGGTAACTCGCGATTTCAGTTTCAATGAGCGTATTACGCTCGCCAAAGCGCGTGAGCGAGAGCAGCTGCGTGCCACCTTGGCACAGGAGGCGGCCGATATCGTGATGCAACGTCTGGGGAGTCAGCACTGAGCGGGGCGGCGTGCGCCTGATCGACGCATCGTTGCGCGCCGCCCTCGACGGCCTGTTTGTTGGCTATGGACTCACCATCGCGGATGTTGCCGCGGATGCGGCGATCCCGGGATCTTTCTGGGGCGAATGTGAGGCCGGACTTGTTGGTTCCACGCTTTACCTGCGTGCAGATACCCCGCTGCACTCGGCGCTGCACGAGGCGGCACATTACGTCTGCATGGATGATGCGCGACGTAACGGTCTAGAGCGTGACGCAGGCGGTGATTTCGCCGAAGAAAACGCGGTCTGCTATCTGCAAATTCTTTGGGCAGATGCCTTGCCCGCGGTAGGGCGGGAGGACCTGATGGCCGATATGGATGCCTGGGGTTACAGCTTCCGCTTGGGTTCGGCGGCACGCTGGTTAGCAGAGGACGCGGCGGATGCGCTCGAGTGGCTACAGCAAAGGAAGCTGATCGATGTTGCGGGTCGATTACGGCTTCAGCGCGCTGCATAGCGATCGGTAGCCGTAATCAGTTCGCTCAGGATGCCGGACTCGAAGGCCGAGTGACCAGCTTCGCCGACGATGCGCAGGTCCGCTTCCGGCCAGGTACGATGCAGATCCCAGGCGCTTTTCATTGGGCAGACGACATCGTAGCGACCCTGCACAATGGTGCAGGGCAGGTGGCGAATACGTGGTACGTCATCGAGCAACTGATTTGGGCTACGGAGAAAGCCGCCATTGATGAAGTAGTGGCACTCGATCCGTGCAAACGCCTCGGCAACTGAGCTCTCTTCGAATTTCGAGACGTAGTCTGTATTGAGTCGCAAGAAGCTGGTCGCCCCTTCCCAGATCGCCCAAGCACGCGCGGCCTGTTTGCGCACTTTGCTGTCGTCGCTGGTCAGTCGTTGGTAGTAGGCGCGCATCAGATCATGGCGCTCAGCAGGCGGAATGGGTTTGACGAATTCTTCGTATAGGTCGGGGAACAGCGCGCCCGTTCCATCCGCTGTTTCATAGAACCAGTGGAACTCCCAGGGACGCACCAAGAAAATGCCGCGCAGCACGAGTTCGGTGATCCGCTGCGGATGAGTTTGCGCATACGCCAGCGCTAGAGTCGAGCCCCAGGAGCCGCCAAATACCTGCCAGTGCTCGATACCGAGGTGCTTGCGCAACCCTTCGATGTCATCGACCAGATGCCAAGTGGTGTTTTCGAGCAGGCTGGAATGCGGACGACTCTTCCCGCAGCCGCGTTGATCGAAGAGCACGATCCGATAACGGCCAGGGTCAAAGAATCGACGCATACGCGGGTCAGTGCCACCACCTGGTCCGCCATGCAGAAAAACCACCGGCTTGCCGGCGGGGTTACCGCTTTCTTCCCAATAAATTTCGTGTAGGTTGGAGACTCGCAGCCAGCCGCTGCGGTTCGGTTCGATGGGCGGATAAAGTTCGCGATGCATACTTGCTGGGGTCCGTTCGCGCAGGTCTGTGCGGTTAGCGGTTCAACATCGGACCGAGCGGCGCGCCACCGACCAGATGCACGTGCAGGTGATAGACCTCCTGACCACCATGCGTATTGCAGTTGATGATCAGGCGATAGCCGTTCTCGGCAATACCCTCACGCTTGGCGAGATCGCGGGCGACGATGAACATATGGCCGACTAACGCTTCGTCGCTGTCTTCAATGTCGTTAGCGGTTGGGATTGGTTTGTTCGGTACGATGAGGATATGCACTGGTGCCCGAGGATGGATATCGCGGAAGGCGGTGACCCGATCATCCTGGTGAATGATGTCGCTCGGAATTTGGCGCGCGATGATTTTTTCAAATAGCGTAGGCATAGCGGTCCGACTTGGTCAGTATTTGTAGATTTCGACTTTGTTGGCGTCGAGCTGGTACGCCGCTGCACCGAGGCGCGTGGTTTTATTGGTGGTCTTCATACGACCGGTGATCCAGTACGCCTCATAGATGGAGTCGAGTGCGACGCCCTTGGCCATACGCACGTAGACGATCTGGTTCGGCGGCGGTGGCGGCACGTGGATACAGGCGCCGAAATAGGGCACCAGGAAAAACTCGGTCACCAGGCCGTCTTTGCCGACATCGAGCGGGACGATGAAACCCGGTATCTTGATGTTGGAGCCTTCGAGGGTTTTGTTGATGGAGAAATCCATCACCTGTTGGGCAGCCATACCGCCTTCGCCCAGATAGTCGTGCACCGCCGGGGGTGGCGCTGCGGCAAAGCGCTCGCGGGCATCGAGCGGCAGCAACTCGTCCCAATCGATTTCGCGAGCGGCAGCCGGTGCCGTATTCTTTGGAGTGACGGCAGGCACCTGAGCGCCGATGGCCGGCGGGGTGATACCTTGAGCGATCATACCCAGCAGCATTACGGCAGCAAAAAGAGCTGAAAAAAGACGCTTGGTAATCATCGACGTCTCGCTTTTCTATAATGGCTTATTCGCAAAATCTTTGGTGGCTACAGCAGGCCCTAATATCAGACCCTAATGGTGAGTCCGTCACTCAAGGTATTCCGGTAGGCACGCCACGCTGGCACCACCCCGATGAGCAGGGCGGAGACGATAACCGTACCCAGAATCGCGAGATCGTAACCTGTGAGACCACTGGGATCGAGGAAGATTCCGAAACGGCGCTCGAGCAGGGGCCGGGTCGCGAAGATCAGGCCATAGCAAATGGCGACCCCAGCGGCGACGCCGGCACTTGCCAGCATGCCGGCCTCGGCTACCAGCAGCGTGAAGACATGGCGAGGGCGTGCACCCACTGAACGCAAAATGGCCATCTCACGCCGCCGCTCATTGAGACTGGTGAGAATCGCGGTCAGCATGCCGAGCAGTCCGGCGAGTACCACAAACGCGGCAACGATCATCAGGGCGGTATCAGCGATGCCGACCAGATTCCAAAGTTGGGTCAAGGCTACCCCGGGAATGATGGCGAGCAAGGGTTCCGGTCTGTATTCATTGATCGCCCGCTGCATGGTGAAGGTCATGACCTTGCTGCGCATGCCAACCATGAATGCGGTGATCGATTCGGGGGTGAGATCGCGGGCGCGAGCTTCTTCGGCGCTCACCCGCCCGCCCGGCGGGGCTTGTATGCCGCTTTGCCAATCGATGTGAATCGCGGTGATAGCTTGAAGTCCGACATGGACAGTGCGATCGATCGGTGTACCTGTCCGCTCGAGCACGCCGACCACGGTGAAGGGTTTGTCTTCGTGCTGTGCAAAGCTCACGTTACCAAGGCCATGCGCGATGATGATCTTCGAGTCAGCCTTGTACCCGAGCTGCTGCGCAACATCGGCGCCGATTACGGCATCGTACAGCTCGGTGAAAGGCCGCCCTGCGGCAAATACCAACTTGCGCTCGCCGGCAAAGCGGTAGTGCTCAAAGTATTGACCGGTAGTACCAACGACCCGGAAGCCACGGTGCGAGTCACCGAGCGAGATCGGAATGGTCCATTCGACATCAGGATGACGCGCAATTTTCTGATAGCTCTGCCAGCTGACGTTGGCGGTTGCGTCACCGACCCGAAAGACCGCATAAAGCAGCAGATTGAGCTGGCCCGAGCGCGCGCCGACGATCAGGTCGACGCCCGAGACAGTGTCGGCGAAGCCCTCACGGGCCGCCGTACGCATTTTCTCGACGCCGAGCAGCAGGGTGACACTGATAGCGATGACGCCGATCGTTAGCATCGCGGTGGTAAGTCGATTACGCAGCGAGCGCAGGGCGAGCAACAGGGTATTCATGCGGCCTGCCCCGGGTGCGCGGATGCTCGCCCCGCACGGTTCAGATCACCCAAAGAAACCACCCGATCGAAAAGGTGGCCGAGCGAGGTGTCATGGCTGACGAATAGCAGCGTAGAGCCTTGGGTTCGACACTCGCTCATCAGTAGTTGCAGAAAATCTTCGCGCGCATCGTGATCGAGCGACGAGGTGGGCTCATCGGCAACAATAATTTCGGGGTTGCCGAGCAGGGCGCGTGCTGCTGCGACTCGTTGTTGCTGTCCGATGGAGAGCTCGGTGACCGGACGGCTGAGGAGGTCGCTGACACCAAGCCCGAGGGCTGCGAGCAAGCGTCGTCCCTCGGCCTGCAAATTGCCGCCAACGTGGACTGTCCGCGCGGGTGAAAAATCAGCGGGCAAAATTACGTTTTCCAGCACGCTCAAATACGGAATGAGGTTGAACATCTGGAAGATGAAACCCAGATGTTCGCCGCGAAAACGATCGCGCGCGCTGGCCGAGAGCGCACTGATTTCGGCGCCAAGCAGACTGACCTCGCCACGTGCTGGTGTCAGGACGCCGCCCAAGAGGCCGAGCAGGGTGCTCTTACCGCTGCCGCTCGGGCCGCGCAGGAGCACACGCTCGCCGCGAGCGACGCTGAATTGCTCGATATCGATGACCGGTGCTTTGCCCGGCCAGGCGTACAGCAGGTCGCGGGCCAAAATGGCCGGCGCGGACGTCGAATCGATCACTCGCCTACTTTAGCGGAACCCGCAGCTCACCGCCTTGCAGCGTTTGCTGGCGTTGGGCTTGCGGGGTGATCAGATTGACCTGAGCGCGTTCGACTTCTTTAAGCTTACGCAGCGCCCAGACCTCGACCCAGACGAGTGCGGCGGGGTTGCTGCAGCGAAAGGCGTAGCGCGGTTGATAGTCCGCATGACCGGTGCCGAGCTTTGGTGCGGTGAAGTTCGCCGACTGCAGACGACAGGCCGCGTTACTCGGCACCCGCAGCATTTCGCGACCGCCCGCCAGCCACGCGTGGGCGTTGGTGACGAGTTTGCGCTCTGCGTCGTTGCGCGGTGCGCGCTCGAAGCCGAGCACGTTGATGGCGGGCGCATCGAGTTCCAGCAACAGCGTGTCGCCATCGAGGGCGATGTTAAACGTTACTGCGCCGTGCTCGTGTTTGCCGTGTTCGTGACCGAAAGTATCGTCTTCGTCTGCAAAACCCCGGGAAACCGCGAATACGAGGATAAACACGGCGACTAAGAATACCACCCAGGCAGGGTTTGGCAGCCGCCTTACGGATGTGCCGCTGGAACTCGATCGGGTCCCGTGATGGACGCAATTGGCGGTGGTCATGGCGAGTGTACTCGAGCGTTGATCGTGGGGTTCCCGTTCAGAATTTCAGTTGCAGGCTGAGTGAGACGTGTCTTGTCGCCAAAGGTGCCACATCTTTGAGCGGCGAGGCATGACGACGCATTTCTTCGTCGAGCAAATTGACACCGCGAAGAACCCAAAGGATATCGGTTCCGGCAGTGGGCAGGCGATAGGCAACTTCCGCATTGACAGCCGTGAAACCAGCCGTGGACGTTTCGCCGGCGGCGACGTCAGACTGCGAGTCATGCCAGATGGCTTCCAGCCCCACGCGCAGGGGTCCACGGGTCAAGGCGGTTTTCGCACCCATGCGACGCGGGGGGATCTGCGGCAGGGGCTTGCCTGCATCGTCGCGTGCCCTCACGTAGTCGCCAAAAATACCGATTCCTAGATCCCCTGCAGCAAGACTGACGAGTCGATCGTGACTCCAGTCGAACTCTGCCCCCCTGAATTGCGCGCCGATTCCAGCGAACTCGACGACGGGCAAATCATCTTCGATTTCGCCCTTGGGTAGGGCGGCAATGAATTGATCATAGTCGGCGATGAAGACTCCGACACTGCCATGCCAGCCGGAGCTGTCGCGGCGACGCAGCGCAAGGTCTGCGGTCAGACCGCGCTCGATGTCGAGCGTGGTATTACCGATCTCGAAGCGCTGCAGGGCGAGGTGCGGACCGAAGGCATAGAGCTCGGTGGCCGTCGGATGCCGTTCACTCGAGGTGAGTTGCAGCGATGTCCCCCAACGATCCGCGAAGTCCCACACCAGTCCGACAGAGCCGCTGCGTGAGTCGTCGGTGTAATCTTTGGGTAAGACACCGCTGGAGAGCGGGTCTAGCCTTGCGACTTCGATAGTCTGTCGCTCCATGCGCAGGCCCGCTTCGAGTGCCAGCGAGCCTTGCGCCGAGTCCATCAAAGAAAACTCGCCGAAAAGGAATGCGCCTAGATTTTGGGTGATCGATTTCGGTAGGAACGCTTCGTCACCCGCGGCGTCAAAATCGATTTCGCGCCACTGCATGCCAATGATCCATCGCCCCTCGCGCTCGGCGCTCAGGCGCAGCTCGCTGCCGGTTTGCGCGTAGCGCGTGCCGACCTCGTCACCTTCGAGTTCCGTATGCCCGTAATCATTGTGGGCTGCGCGAAGGCGGATCAGATCGACCAGACTATCGAGGCGCCACTCGCCGGCGATGTCTAACCGCCGCTGCTCTAGCGCGAGTCGTATATCTTCGTGCGCATCACCGTGTTCTCCATCGTGATGCTCGTCGTCGTCATGTCCGCCATGAGAATCGCCTGGTAAACCGTAGTCGCTACGCAGTTCGCTGACTGAGAGCGCCAGCGCGAGGCGATCGCCTGTCCAGCCGAGGCCAGCGCTTGCCCCTCGGGCGCCACCCGAGGAATTTTCAAGCTTGCCCTCCGGCGTGTTCAAGTCATCGGCGCGGAAGTGATGCAGGTCGCCGTTGAATTGAAGGTGCTCGCCCCCCTGCCCGCTGACGCGGGCGGCCACACCGCGCTCGTTCGACGCGGTATCGGCGCGGGCCTGTACCGCGCCCATCAGCGCAGCGGCCGGGCGCGATAAAGAGAGCCGAGGCGTGATCGCATTAACGGCACCGGCCGCCGCTGCCGAACCGAACAGCAAGGCTGCAGGACCGCGGACGATCTCGATACGCTCGGCGAGCATCGGCTCGAGGGTGACTGCATGATCATCAGAGAGGGCTGCCGCGTCGAAGGTGTCGGCACCGTCCGCAAAGGTCTGCACGCGCAGTCCGCCTTGCCCGCGGATGATGGGGCGACTCGCAATCGGGCCGAAGGACGATGCGGAAACGCCCGGTTGCTCGGCGAGGGTTTCGCCAAGACTGTTTTTAAGCGCAGCGACAAGGTCGTCACCGCTGATGACTGAGGCAGGCTGTGCCGTCGAGAAAGCGTCACGGCGTAGAGGGGTGGCTGTGATCACGACTTCCTCCAAAACCTCGGCCGCGGGCACGGCGGTCATTGCGGTTGACGCTTTGGGGGGTGTCGATTGGGCAGCCGAATGCGCACTGAATGTGCCTAGCAGTCCCGCGAGTGTAAGGATTGCTGGGATTCTCGTGGCGGGGGATAGATATCTACGCACGATCGACGTCCTCATTGATAAAAAAAGAAAATAAAAGAATCTGGAATTGATATTTTATAACATACTTACCAGCGTTCTTGTGAGCGCTGGCGTGTCGGAGTACCACGGTGACCGCGTAGCTTGGGGATAATCGGCAACTCAAGCCATGAAACTCGGTCTCGATAACCTCGACGCCCATCTCAAGCAGGCTGCGCAAGGTTGCCAGCTCGCTGCCACCTACCTGGTGTCGGGCGATGAGGATTTGCTCGTTGCAGAGGCTTGCGATGCCATTCGCGCCGCCGCGCGGCAGGTGGGCTACAGCGAGCGCGAAGTGCATTTCCCGGAGCGCAATGCCGATTGGGCAGAGATGGTCGCCTCGGTAGGATCGATGTCGCTTTTTGGCGATCGGCGGGTGATCGAGCTGCGTTTTTCAGGCAAGGCCGGCAAGGAGGGCAGTGCTGCACTGCAGTCGCTGATCGCGCGCGAGGGTGACGAAACTTTACTGCTGTTGATTACGCCGCGTCTCGACTTTGCCGCGCAGAGCACAGCGTGGGTCAAGGCCGTCGAGGCCAAGGGTGCGTGGCTGCCGATTTGGGAAGTGGGTCCGCGGCAGCTCGAGGTTTGGTTGTCGCAGCGCCTGCGTGCCGCCGGGCTGGAGCCCACTGCGGATGCCGTGACGCTGCTCGCGGCGCGTGTCGAGGGCAATCTCCTCGCTGCGCAGCAGGAGATCGAAAAACTCAAATTGCTGGCACTGGTGGGTCGTCTCGATGCGGCTGCGGTGTTGAATGCGGTCGCCTCGAGCGCTCGGTACGACGTGTTTGCGCTCAGCGCAGCTGTATTGATGGGTGATGCAGCGCGTGCATTGCGCATTCTTTCCGGTCTACGCGGTGAGGGTACCGAGCCGACTCTCGTGTTGTGGGCGATCACCCGCGAGCTGCGATATCTTTGGTCACTGAAGCAGGGCTATGACTCTTCACGACGGCCGGGTCCACGTTTGACTTCGGCGCAGCTCGCAGCGCTCGAGCGTGCTCGACCGCGCGTATCGCGTTTGCCGTTCGCGAGACTCTCCTCACGAGCACTACGGGCAGATCGTATGATCAAAGGGCGACTGGCCGGTGATCCTTGGGATGAGCTGACCCTGCTATGCGCCGAATTTTGCGGCCTGCGTCCGGTTCGATGACTCTGATATCTGCAGCTGAAGATGGGCCGCTCGGAATCTTTGGCGGTACTTTTGATCCGGTGCACGCGGGCCATCTGCGTACGGGCTATGAGCTGATGCGCGCCCTGCGGCTCGCCGAGCTGCGCTGGATTCCGGTGGGTAACCCGGGCCATCGCGACCCGCCACTGGTATCCGCCGCACTGCGCCTCGAGATGCTGCGAGTGGCCATTTCAGATCAGCCCGGGTTCGTGCTCGATGATCGCGAGATCAAGCGCGGCGGGGTTAGTTACACCATAGATACGTTAAGCGAGTTGCGCGGTGAGTATCCGCGGCGCTCGTTGTGTTTGTTACTTGGTATGGACGCCTTTGTGAGTTTTACCTCCTGGCATCGCTGGCAGGCGATTTTCGCCGTAGCCCATGTGGTCGTCGCGCATCGACCGGGTTGGCAAGCACCGACCACCGGGCCGCTCGCTGCATTGCTGACCGAGCGTGGAGTCGCCGATGTTGCCGAGTTGCATGCGCGCCGTGCAGGCTGCGTTCATGTGCGCAAGGTCACGCCGCTCGAGATTTCTTCGACCGATTTGCGCGAACTGCTGGTGAGCGGTGGCGACCCGCGTTTTCTTGTACCGGAGCCTGTACGCAGCATTATTCTCGAGTCGGAGTGCTATGCTCTCGCGCATGAACGAACGCAGATCCGGCCGTAAGCCCGTCCGCAAGACCACCGCAAAATCCGTACGTAAATCTGCCCCTGGAGCTGCGACCGCGGCAAAGCCACGCAAGCCTCCCGCCGCCAAACCGGTGCAAGCCAGGCATCGACGTCCTTCTGCTGTACCGCCTGCGCTGCCCGTCGTACAGGCTGCGCTCGCCGATATGAAGGCGGTCGATGTGCGCGTGCTCGATGTACGCGGCGTCAGCGACGTCGCCGACTTCATGGTGATCGCGAGCGGCATGTCGGACCGTCACCTGCGTTCAATTGCCGATCGCGTGGTGCAGATGGTCAAGGCGGCCGGTCAGCGACCGCTGGGCGTGGAGGGCGAGCGGCAGGGTGAATGGGTGCTAGTCGATTTGCCGGATGTGATGGTGCACGTGATGTTGCCCCGCACCCGCGAGTTCTATCAGCTCGAGCGTCTTTGGGACGTGCCGCGTCCGGCTGCGCGCGGCCGCGCCTTAGAGCGCGTCGCTCGGCCGTAGGTTTTTGATGCGACTGCGCATCATCACGGTCGGCGCCAAGCAGCCGAGCTGGGTAGATGCAGCCGTCACCGACTATCTGCGCCGGTTCAAATCACCGTGGAGAGTGGAGCTGCTCGAGATCGAAGTCGCCACGCGCGGTGCCACACGTAGCGCTGGGACCGCCGTGCGGCGCGAGGGCGAGCGTGTATTGGCTGCCTTGCGTGACCGCGAGCGGGTCATCTTGCTCGACGAAGCCGGGAAATCTTTGAGCACGCGCGAGCTGGCCAGCAAGCTCGAGGCCTGCGCGCGCGAGGCCCCCGATCTGGCCTTGCTAATCGGTGGTCCCGATGGGCATGCGGCTGCGGTGCGCGAGCGCGCCGCAGCGAGTTGGTCGCTGTCGCGGCTCACGCTACCGCACGGACTCACGCGAGTGCTACTAGTCGAACAACTCTATCGCACATATACCTTGGCGAGCGGACACCCTTATCACCGTGACTGAAACCCCCCGCGCCGTAATTTGTCTTGCTTCGATTTCACCGCGTCGACGCGAGTTGCTGCAACAAATCGGCGTGCCGCATATCGTGCAGCCTGCCGATCTCGACGAGAGTGCGCTGCCCAGCGAGACGCCGGCGAGCTACGTCGAAAGATTGGCGCGTGCGAAAGCAGAATGGGTATACGCCGATCGTCTGCGACGCAGTGCGCCCGCGCTGCCGGTGCTCGGTGCCGACACCACTGTCACCCTCGATGGTCTGCTGCTCGGTAAACCCGCTGACGAGGCAGCGCTGATGGCCACTCTAGCGCAGCTCGCTGCGCGTACTCACGAGGTGCTGTCAGCAGTCGCGCTAGTCACGAGCTTGGGCACGCGGTCGGCGGTGTCGCGAACCCATGTGACCTTTCGTGCGATCTGCGAGGACGAAGCCAGGCGTTATTGGGTGAGCGGCGAGGCGCGTGACAAGGCGGGTGGCTACGCTATCCAGGGGCAGGGTGCGGTGTTCGTCGAACGCATCGAGGGCAGTTATTCCGGCGTGATGGGTTTGCCGCTGGCTGAGACGGCCGCCCTGCTGGTCGCCTCCGGCGTGGGCGTATGGCACTCTGGGGCATGAGCGCGGAAATCCTCATCAACATCGCGCCCCGCGAGACGCGCGCCGCGCTGCTTGAGGGCGGCGTGCTGCAAGAGGTATTCATCGAGCGGGCGAGTCGACGGGGTCTCGTCGGCAATGTCTACAAGGGCCGGATCACGCGCGTGTTACCCGGCATGCAGGCGGCATTCGTCGAGCTTGGGCTCGCGCGTACGGGCTTTTTGCACGTCAACGATATCGTCAGTGAGGGTACGCATTTCGACGCGCAGCATGTGGCCGCCGCGGGCACCTCCGGCGGACCTTCAGGGCTGCCATCGACGGTCCGTGAAGAGACTGTCGACATCGGCCGTCTGGTCAACCAGGGCGACGACATCGTGGTGCAGGTCGTCAAGGACCCGATGGGCGCGAAGGGCGCAAGGCTGACGACCTTCATTTCTTTGCCGTCGCGCTATCTCGTATTTATGCCGAGTGGTCGCGGGATCGGTATCTCGGCGAAGATCGAAGAAGAGGCCGAGCGGCAACGTCTGCGAGAGACCATGCAGCAAATCGTTGGCGATACGCATCTCGGCGGGTACATTGTACGCACCGCAGCCGAGGGCATCGACGCAAAACTTCTTGCCAGCGATTTCGAGTACCTCGAACGCTTATGGCGTTATGTTCGCGAGCGTTCTTTGCGCGCCGCCGTTGGCGAGCTCGTGCACCAAGATCTGCCGCTTGCGCTGCGCGTGCTGCGCGATGAACTCAGTCGAGGCGTCGAGCGCGTGCTCGTTGATAATGAGCCCGAGCTCGCGCGTCTGCAGCAGTTCGTGCGCGATTTCACGCCGGCGCATGCGCCGCGAATCGAATGGCACGCCAGAGCCCGTCCGATCTTCGATCTGCATGGCGTCGAGGAAGAGATCAATCGCGCGCTCGAGCGTAAGGTTTCTTTGAAGTCGGGTGGTTATCTGGTCATCGATCAGACCGAGTCGATGACCACCATCGACGTCAACACGGGCGGCTTTGTCGGTCATCGCAATCTCGAGGACACTATTTTTCGTACTAACCTCGAGGCGGCGGTGGCGATCGCTCGGCAACTGCGGCTACGCAATCTCGGTGGCATCATAATCATTGATTTCATCGATATGGTCGTCGAGGCCCATCGCGAGCAGGTTCTTGCCGCCTTGCGGCAGTCGCTCTCGGGTGATCATGCACAGACCCAGGTCGCGCCGATCTCGCCGCTGGGACTCGTCGAGATGACGCGCAAGCGTACCCGCGAAAGTCTCGAGCGTCTGCTTTGTGAAAATTGTCCGACCTGCGAGGGTCGTGGCTCGATTCGTTCCGTCGAGACGATTTGTCAAGATATCTTTAGAGAAATCCTCCGACAAGCACGCCAGTTCGATAGCCGCGAATTGTTGGTGCTTGCCCACCAGGATGTGGTCGAACGTCTGCTTGGTGACGAGTCGCCGGTGCTCGCGGAACTCGAAAGCGATATCGCGCGACCCATCCGTCTGCAGGCTGAATCGCTGTACGAGGTGGATCGTTACGATGTCGTCCTCGCCTGATAAGTTTTGCTCGTCGGTGCAGGACAAACCTAGAGTCGCTGCTGTGCAGATGACGAGCGGTCCCGATGTTGCGAGCAATCTCGCCATCGCCGATCGGCTGTTGCGCGTGGCTGCCGATGAGGGTGCCTGCATCGTCGTGCTCCCCGAGAACTTCTCATGTATGGCGTTGAGTGATACCGATCGGCTCGCCATAACCGAGGACGACGGTATAGGGTTTGCGCAGGATGCCATTGCGGCACTTGCGGCGCGTCTCAAGATTTGGGTCATTGCCGGGACGATCCCGCTGCGGGTTCCGGGTGAGCGTCGTGTCGGGGCGGCCTGTCTCGTATTCGACTCGGCAGGCGAGCGACGAGCGCGCTACGACAAGATTCATTTGTTCGATGTCGATGTTCCAGGTCGCGGCGAGTCGCATCGCGAATCGGCCAATTTTCGTCCGGGCACCGAGGTGGTGACGGTCGATACGCCCGCTGGTCGGGTCGGTCTCTCGGTATGTTACGATCTGCGTTTCCCCGAGCTTTATCGACGTCTGAGCGCCGCCGGCGCCGACTGGTTCGTAGTTCCAGCGGCGTTTACCGTGCCCACAGGGCGGGCGCATTGGGAAGTCCTGCTGCGCGCTCGTGCCACCGAAAATCTCGCGGCGGTAGTTGCGCCGGGGCAAAGCGGTTTCCATGCGAGTGGACGCGAGACCTACGGCGACTCGATGATCGTCAATCATTGGGGTGAGATACTCGCCCGGCTGCCACGTGGCGAGGGTGTTGTGACCGCAATCTTTGAGCGTGCGGCCCAGCAAACGGCACGCAGTAGTTTCCCGGCGCTCTCACATCGAACCTTGTTTTGAGATACTGAAGAAGCCATGACTAATACCAAACTTGCACCCGATGCCTTCGGGCTTGCCCGCAGGCTGATCCTCGAACCCGCCGGTCTCGACGAGGGGCACATCGAAAGAGCGCTCCGCTTGGTGCGCGCTTCTGCTATCGATGCTGCTGATGTCTACTTCCAATTTGCGCGGGATGAATCCTGGTCGCTCGAAGACGGCATCGTCAAAGAGGGCAGCGCGAGCATCGAGCAGGGTGTTGGCGTTCGGGCGCTCGCGGGCGAGAAAACCGGTTTCGCCTATTCCGACGAGATTTTGCCATCGGCACTCGAAGAGGCGGCGCTCGCTGCACGGGCGATTGCTGCGGCGGGCCATGCCGGTCGGCAGCTTGTGCTGCGACGCAGCACGGGACATGCCCTTTATTCGGCGCTAGATCCTGTGGGTTCGCTCTCGGACGACGATAAAGTACGTTGGTTGGAGCGCGTCGATCGTGAAACGCGGCGTATCGATCCGTGCATCGTGCAGGTGATGGCCTCGCTATCATCCTCTTACGAGGTCATTTTATTGGCCGATGCCGACGGCACGCTCGCCGCCGATGTGCGCCCGCTAGTTCGCTTCAATGTTTCGGTGATCGCTGAGCGCGAAGGTCGTCGCGAGGTCGGTTCCTCCGGCATGGGTGGGCGTCACTCGCTCGCCGAACTCGTCGCGGGCGATCGACCATTCGCCCTCGGTCGCGAGGCGGCGCGACAGGCGATCGTCAATCTCGATGCGATCGCGGCGCCTGCCGGCGCAATGACCGTGGTGCTCGGTGCAGGCTGGCCAGGCATTTTGCTGCATGAGGCCATCGGTCATGGTCTCGAGGGTGATTTCAATCGCAAGGGCACGTCGGCATTCAGCAATCGAATCGGCGAGAAAGTCGCCTCAGAGCATTGCACTGTGGTCGACGACGGTACGCTATCGGCGCGGCGCGGCTCGCTCAACATTGACGATGAAGGCACGCCTACGCGATGTACCACGCTGATCGAAAACGGCGTGCTCAAAGGCTATCTGCAAGACAAGATGAACGCGCGATTGATGGGTATGCAGTCGACCGGAAACGGGCGTCGCGAGTCGTTCGCCCACATGACGCTGCCGCGCATGACCAACACCTACATGCGGCGCGGGCGATACGACCCGGCCGAAATCATTGCCTCCGTCGATCGAGGCATCTATGCAGTCAACTTCGGCGGCGGTCAGGTGGACATTACCTCGGGTAAGTTCGTATTCTCGGCGAGCGAGGCCTATCTCGTCGAGAACGGCCGTGTCGGCGCGCCGATCAAGGGCGCAACGCTGGTCGGCAATGGTCCCGATGTACTCACGCGAGTCGCCATGGTCGGCAACGATCTAAAGCTCGACGATGGCATCGGCACCTGCGGCAAGGAAGGTCAGAGTGTGCCGGTGGGCGTCGGGCAGCCGACTTTGCGTATCGATGGTTTGACGGTGGGTGGCACAGGCTAGTCGCCGCAGCACGTGTCAGCATCACCCGCCGCCAGCGCCAGCGTCCCCCGCAGTACGCGCCGCGCCCAGCGCAAAGTTCCGTGCGCTCAGGCCTCTATTTTTCGCAGAATTCTTCGTGCGCGCGCATCGCTCGCCGCAGCGCTGCTATCGAGCAACGTGAGGTGGCCGACTTTACGTCCCGCACGCGCTGATTTGCCGTAGTCGTGCCAGTGCAGTTCGCGTTCGCCGAGAAAGCGCTCGCGCGCGGGTAGTTCACCGATGAGGTTGATCATTGCGGCGTGACCGCGTGCGCGGGTTGAACCCAGCGGCAGGCCGAGTATGGCCCGCAAGTGATTTTCGAACTGACTGGTCGCAGCGCCCTCGATGGTCCAGTGTCCTGAGTTATGTACGCGCGGTGCGGTTTCGTTGGCCACCAAGCGACCCTTATGTACAAAGAATTCGATATTCAGCACACCTTCGTAGCGATAGTGTGTGAGTACGCGACGCAAATAGCTCGCCGCGCAGCGCTGCAGCGACGCATCACCCCAAGGCGCACGCGTGAGTCGCAAAATGCCTTCGCGATGTAGGTTGCGGTTGAGCGGATAGATGATGACTTCGCCCTGCCGATTGCGTGCGCCGATGATCGACACTTCGTAATCGAAGGGCACGAATTCTTCGTAGATGAGTTGCGCGCTCTTCAGGATCGCGAAAGCCCGATGAGCGTCGTCGCGATTGCGCACCACTGCCTGGCCCTTGCCGTCGTAGCCCAGGCGGCGCGTCTTGATGACGCCGGGCAGGCCGACCTCGCGCAGCGCACGCTCTAGACTTGCTGCGGAGTCGACGGCGGCGTGACGTGTGGTTGGAATCCCAAGTTTCGCAAACAGTTTTTTTTCGGCGATGCGGTCTTGCGACATCGCGAGCGCCGCGAGTGACGGCGCGATTCGCGCCGAGCGACCGAGAGCGCGCAGACTTGAGATCGAGACGTTTTCCCAGTCGAATGTCAACACTTCACTGCGTTGCGCGAGTTCGCGCAGCAATTTTCGATCAGTGAATTCGCCGACTAGACTCGCTGCCACTCGCGCGGCGGGAGTGTCGTCGGAGCGATCGAGAGAAAGAAAGTCGAGACCGAGCGGATAGCCCGCGAGCGCCAGCATGCGCCCGAGCTGGCCGCCGCCCACGATGCCAACGGTTGTCCGCCGGGTCACGGTACACGCGGGTCGGGATGCTCGAGCACGGCTGCGGTCTGCGCCGCACGATGTGCCTTGAGTGCGCGATCGAGCGCTGGATCGGCGAGCGCTAGAATGGCGGCGGCGCTGAGTGCCGCGTTGGTCGCCCCCGCGACCCCTATGGCGAAGGTCGGCACAGGCACGCCCGCCGGCATTTGCACGATCGACAGCAGCGAGTCGAGACCGTGAAGGGTCTTCGATTGCACTGGCACACCGAGCACGGGCAGCGTGGTTTTGGCGGCGAGCATTCCAGGTAAATGTGCGGCACCGCCGGCACCGGCAATGATGACCTTGATGCCGCGCGCCTCGGCCGTGTTCGCATAATCGAACAGCAGATCAGGGGTGCGATGCGCCGAGACCACACGCACTTCGTGAGCGACGCTGAGTTTCTCGAGCGTCTCGGCGGCCGAGCGCAGTGTCTCCCAGTCGGAGCGCGACCCCATGACGATGCCAACCACAGGCTTCATCGACCAAGGATAGCGAAAAAGCCCGTGAAAATCAGCGCAAGTTATCTAGCGCCTTTTCGATCTCGGCGGTATCCAGATCGCGCATAAGTTTACCGATGTACTGCTTTTGACGGACGAGCCCACCGCGGGCCTTGATGCGCCGGGCCGTGCGCACGGCCTCGAGCAGCGTCTCGGGGATTGGCAGCCGCAACAGATCGCTTTCCTTGAGCTTGATCAGTTGCTCCCCCAAGGCCTGTGCCGCATGCGCTGCGCGTTTGCGTGCGCTTTTACTCGGGCGTTCTTCCTCGCTGGGTTCGAGGTCGGCTTCCGGTAGGTATCTGCCATGTCGCGACACGGCTACAATTCTGCCTCATGTCGCAGCAAGTTGATCCCTTGCGCATACCCGAACTCGAAAGAGTGGTGATGCAGGCCCTGGAGACGGCCAAAAAATCCGGTGCCTCGCAGGCTGAGGCCGACGCCAGCCTGTCGAAGGGGCTGAGCGTTACGGTCCGTCTCGGCGAGGTCGAGACCGTCGAATATCAGCGTGATCGCGGCCTCGGCATCACCGTCTATTTCGGCACGCGCAAGGGTTCGGCAAGTACGGCAGATCTCGGCGACGAGTCGGTGCGTGAAACGGTCGCCAAGGCGTGTGCCATTGCGCGCCACACCGCACTAGATGCCTGCGCGGGTCTCGCCGATCCTGAACTGCTCGCGCGTGACTTCCCCGATTTGCAACTCGATTTCCCATGGGAGATTACGCCTGATGTGGCGGTGGTTTTGGCGCGCGAATGCGAGGCGGCGGGGCTCGCCGTCGACATGCGAGTCGGTAACTCCGAAGGTGCTAGTGTGGGCAGTCAGCGCGGCGTCCGCGTCTACGGTAATAGTCACGGCTTTCTGGCGGGCGATTGCTCATCGAGCCATTCTTTGAG